>VGFS01000003.1 GCA_016868785.1 Bacteroidota bacterium | reverse complement strand
AATCACACACTATGAATCGGTCATTTACCAAATGTTTATTTGGCACGCATCGCATCCACCGGATTCAGTCGCGCCGCCTGCGTAGCCGGAATAAAACCCGCAACCACACCCACCAATGCCGAAACCCATACCCCCAATTGGGCATCTGAAGCACTTAGCACAAGCGCAAAACCCTCACCCATCGTCTGCTTCAACACCGCATTGAGTCCCAAAAATGTCAGCCAAACAAAAAACATCCCGATAATCCCGCCGATGATGCATAGCCAAATCGCCTCTAACAAAAACTGAAATTGAATAAATATATGAGGCGCGCCCAACGCTTTTTGAATGCCTATTTCTTTTGTCCGCTCCTTCACACTCACAAACATGATATTGGCCACCCCAAAGCAACCCACAATCATGGCAAAACCGCCAATCACAAAGCCAATGTTCTTGATCTGTTTGAACAATTCCGAAACCGCATCGGTGATCATCGTCATTTTATTGACCGCAAAATTGGCCTCTTTCCCCGGCTTGAGTTTGCGATACTGCCGCATCAACTGTGTGACATCTACCGCCAAATCATCCAAATTCACCCCAGCATTGGCTTGAATCATCACCTGAGCATTGTCGTTCTCCCGATACGAATACATCCCCATGCCCAATTTCAGCGGCACAAACACCCTTTCATCACGAGAATTATTAATGATACTCGTTCCCTCCGTTGCGCAAATGCCAATGACCCTAAACACCCGGTTTCCAATTCTTATCGATGACCCAACCCCGTTTTTACCCCCAAACAATTGCTGAGCAATGGTGCTCCCCAAAATGGCTAAGGGCTGACCTGTATTGCTCTCCTCCACAGTGAACAATCGACCGGTTTCGACCGACAAATCTTGAATGGCCAAAAATCCGTGAGAGACGCATACCACACGCGTCCCCTCCAACGTTATCCCGTTTGCATTTACTTTTTCCTCACGATCAAAATTATATGCCACGTTAGCGGCTCGCTCCTTCGACAGCTTGGACTCTAAAAACTGGGCTTCTTGCGGAGCAGATACTGGCCTACTCAAATATTTCCACCAAGGATAATTCCCCCCAAATTCATCCCAAGGCCATTTTTGAACGAACAAAACATTGGTTCCGTACTTGGTAAATTGCTGATTGATATTTACTTCCAACGAATGCACCAAGGCGTACACAGCCACAATGCAGTAAATCCCGATGGTAATCCCCAGCACCGATAGTACACTGCGTAGTTTATTTTGTCGGATGGCCGACATCGACACGCGCACTGTTTCTGCTATAAATATCCCGATCCGCACTGGTTTTCTTCAAAGTTAGTTTATTCGGTGGGCTTCTCTTCTTTGGTTGGAGTTGGCAAGGCCTGCTTTCGGTGGAAGGTTTCAAATTCCCGACGATAAACAACGCCACTACCCAAGGTATTCCCCGACACCCCGTTGGTGGTGGTGCTTCCTTGCTGCAACAGGACGTTATTGCTGCGGGAGAACATTTTCAATCGCCAGTTTTCATTGCGCGTCATGTACTCTAAATTGAAATTAAATGGCACCGCCACCGAGTTCACCAACATCGCCATGGTAGGGTCATAATTTAAATCGAGGCGAAGTCGCTCAGACAAAAACCATTCACTGTTCACAAACACCTGGGCATTGCTGGCCGTCCCACTGCGGCTTCTTACATCGGCAACATTCACTTGAATTCGCGTGGGTATGCCGTATTTGGCAAACAGGTCATTCATCACAGACGAGGCGATGTTCGATACACTGTTACCCGCAACCCCTGCACCGCTAATCACATTCCCCGCCGTGGGATTACTACTCGAAAACGAAGGCGGCAAGAAATTTCCAAAAATCAATAAAGCCACAGATTGCCGCATTACCTCATCTTTATCCTGCCTAATTCGCTGAATTACCGTATTCACCTCGCTGTTGCTCCCAGTACTATTGGCAAGCTCTGGCGCTTGTAAATCAAACCCAATTTGCGGCCTCAACAAACTACCAGAAATGTTCAATATACTCACAATCAAGGTAGGAGGATAGGTCGATCCCGAAGCAGCTCCAGATGTCAACATCAATTGCGCTGGGGAAATGCGTTTTTCCAAACGACCAGACAACGCCAAATTGGCATTATACGGATCCCCTACCCAGGTTATCTTACCCCCTTCGTCCAACGATATTCGCTGTGTCAATACGTTAATTCCGGGCAATGAAAACACATATTCCCCCGATTTAATGGTGTATTGTCCATTCAAATAAAACCGCTCCCGATCGTCGTACAATATCCGAATATCCCCCGTTCCTCGTCCGCGAATCAAATCGCCCAACCGCTTATCAATCAAGAACTCCGCCTCCAATTCTGGATTCGCCCTCACAATGATTTCAATATTTCCCAAGCCACTGCCCGATGTCTCTTTGGTTTTACTTACAACCTGCCCGAAGTGATTTCGGAACGTTATATTTCCGGCCACCGAGGTTGCACTCACGCTAGGATATAAAATACTCAACTTACTGTTTTTCCCCGGGGCCATATCCACCTTGATATTGACCTTGTTGATCGGACCTGAAATCCTACAAGTACCTGTTCCCCAAGCCGTTCCGAAGAACAAATCATTATCCTCCTCCGTAGTCTGAATCACCCGTATGCTCTTGGCGTCATAGACATTCAAATCCAACGCCAAGTCATTAAAATTGTTGTGGGTAAAAGCGAATGTAGCTTTCGCCGTACCCTTTTTAGCAGCCCCATAAACAAAAATGGGTTCAGTGGTAAAAATCCCATTCGATCGCACTTGAAATGTAGCATCAAAATGGTATTTGGTCTTCAAGTAATCCACTCCAAGGGTAACCCCACGGGCATTCAAACCACCCTGCATCACCAAGTTTCTCAACGGACCAATCATTCTCACCCTACCATCCACTGTCCCTGCCTCCGTTGTGACAATCCCCTTCAAAAATGGCTGCAAAACATCCACCGAGGTCTTTAATGGCACATCCACCATCGCATCCAAGACTGGGTGTTCTTGATTCAAATCCAAAGTGCCTAAAAATGCAAAATCTTTGAGAGCCCCCTTTCTACCCTTGAGCGCCATATCCAAAATTCCCCGTGTTTGTCCCTCCGAAAAATTGGCCTCAAAACTTCCATACCTATAGCCCAAATAGGTTAAATCGTTCAAATAATTCTGCCCAAACAATTGAAAGCGACCGAAGGCAGCCGCTATTTTTACCTTGCCGCCCAAATGGAAATCGAGGCTATCAAAAGTTCCCTCAGGGAAAAATGGCGAAAGTAATTCTGGGGTAATGTTCCCAAGTTCAACTGTAAATGTATCCTGATCGCTATGCCCCAACATACCATACATTTCTAAGAAATGTTTTTGGCTATTCACCATCAAATTACTCACCTGCAATCGATTACCCCTTTTCAGGGTGATGTGCGATGATTGATCCAGTTGCCATGGCTCTTGGTTGACTTGGAAATTGGCAGTGGTTATTTCTGTTGGCAACGAGTCTTTACTCACTTGACTGTTTGCCTTGAAGTTTACGTTGTATCGGTTCTTTTTATCGTGCAAATCAAACCCCAACTTCATGGCTCCATCCACCACAGAACCGGTCACTTCGAAACGGTCATACAATGTTTGTCCTACTTGAATCTCCTTGGCCGTCACCTCACACAGCGCCTTACCCAGTTCAGATGTCCCCGCCTGAACTTTCAAGCGCTGGATATCAACCCCTCTAAACTCAAGATCCATCGGACCTAAAACAAAATCCATCTGCTGCTGACCTTGCTTGAAATCCCCCACCAAATTAATAGGACCTGTATTCAAGGTGGGCTCCACAAATGCCGACAGCCAACTGGTCTGAGTGAGTTGCAAATCAAATTGAAAATCGGTGGGCACAAATTGCGCAGGCGCCTCAAAACGCTCGGGAACCGCATGGTGCAACATCAACTGCGCCACCGCTTTGGATTGGTCAAAATCAAACCCAGCGCCAACATTGCCGTTTAGCCAATCGCCGGAGAACAACCAACCGTCGTTTTCGTTTTTAACCACTTGTTGGCTGTTGCAGAAATATCGAACGCCTGCATGATCGGCCACCAACTGGTTTATCTCCAACGTGGCATTGGAATGGGTCAAATCCTCACCCCCATAAATCAACGATGCATTGCCACTGATAGACATTGGCAACGATTGCAAACCCAGACCATCGAACTGAACATCCGTAGCCCAAATGTTCACATCCGCCGTGGGATTATTGCTCCATCCCTGCACAACGGCATCGGCCTCAAAAGCAAAGCGTGGGTCTGAAGAAATCACATCAAACGACATTTGATCGCCATCCAACGTGCCCGTCACATCCACATTTTTCAGGGACCTTCCCAACACAGAATATTGCGATAATTGCAAATCCATATCCAGGTCCAACTGATCCGATGAAATGCCAATACCGGTTAAAAGCACGTGCGATTGATCGATTTGTGCGTCGATGCCAAGTCCCGCCAATGTTCCTACATCCCAATTCTGAAGATCACCTTCAACATCGTATTGCATCGCTTCCACACTTTCAGAAAAATCGAACATCATGTGTCCGGAAAAATGGCCTGGATTTGCATCCAAATCACCATCAAAACTTACGTCCGTGAGCGAACCATTCAACTGCCCCGAAAAGTCTGCAGCTTCAACGGTTTCAAGGGCTGTTAAGGAATCTAGCTCGTAAACCACCTCTTTCAAATCGGCCATCGCCACCCGGGCATCAGTCACATCGAGGCGATACTCGAAATGATCCAAATCGTGTAAATTCAATAAAGTGCCTGTGCCTTTTATCTTTGTTTGGTCGGTCAAGGACTCCAGCAACAATGAGGAAACTTCCAATTTGGCGAGGGTTCCGACCGCCCTTCCGTTCACAAATGTTGGCAAACTCCTGTCTATAAACCAATCGTGAAAGACCTGCAGTTCTTCCAAATTCAAGACCGACTTACTGAGTCGAAAATCGAAAATAACTTTGTGGTAAACATCCGCAAAATCGCGCATCCGGTTATACCGCAACTCCACCTGATCGCCAATATCGCTCTTGGGCGTTTTGATGCGCATGTCGGTAAACAGCATGTGTTTCCCGTTGATCTCTGTTTTCAATGACCCGTCCACCACTTTCAAGCCACTTCTCTCTCTGAGCGATATATTTTTCAATCTTGCCCCAAACCAAGGTTCACCAATAATCACCGAATCTAAGTTGGCGTTGATGTCTTGGAACAACATGTAATTGGGATCAAAATGTTTGTCGTACGGTTTGTTGGTTTCCACAAAATACAGAAAATCCGTTTTTTCCAATTTCGCGTTGCGCATTTTGATGTTCCACACCTTCCCTGAGGTGGTATCTGCCGTTTTCGGGGTAAAGTAATCCACCAAAAAATCAATATTGAAATCGCTCTTGGCGGTGTGATACCCTAGTTTGAGGTATCCTTTGTAAAGGCGAACATCGCTGAGAACAACCTCTTTTTGTTTGTAATCTAAGTTCGACAATCGGGCTTGAAATTGTCGAATTTCTATGAGTGTGTCCTTTTCTTGATCGTACATTCTTAGTCGCTCTAGTCGAATGTTTCTAAGGAAATCGACCTCCACATAACCCAGCTCCACCTTGGTTTTCAGCTCTTCGGATAGGTAATTCACCAACCGTTGCGCCAGATAATTTTGGACCCAGTGATTGCGCGACAAAACCACTGCGCTTCCCGTAAGTAACAGGAACGACAGCAACATCAGAAGCAAAAACTTCCGTAGTTTTGTGCGCTTATTTTTCAATCTCTCAAATTTAAATTTTGACCGAACATCTGAATCCACCGAAACCCCATGCTTCCATTATATTGGGCATTGAGAGCAGTTGCGACGATACAGCAGCTTCTGTGTTGTGCGATGGCAAAATCCTTGCCAACGTAGCGGCGAGTCAATCTGTGCATGAGCAATACGGCGGGGTTGTGCCCGAATTGGCATCGCGCGCGCACCAGAGCAACATCATTCCCGTAATCGACCAAGCACTCAAACAAGCGGGCGTTACCACGGATTCATTATCGGCCATTGCCGTTACCCAAGGCCCGGGATTAATGGGTTCTTTGTTGGTGGGGAACAACGTTGCGAAGGCTTTGTGCATCGCGCATCAGCTACCTTTAATTGGGGTGAACCATTTGCAGGCGCACGTTGCGGCATTATTCATCGACCACGAGGTTGCTTTGCCGATGTTGTGCTTGCTGGTAAGCGGCGGCCACACACAACTGATTTGGGTGGAGGGAATCGACCAGATGGAAATTATTGGCACTACGCAAGACGATGCGGCGGGGGAAGCGTTCGATAAGGCGGCCAAGTTGATGGGATTGGGTTACCCCGGTGGACCGTTGTTTGATCGTTTGGCGCAAACGGGGGATCCAACAAAATATTCTTTCCCAGATGCACAAACTCAGGGATTTCATTTTAGTTTTTCGGGGATCAAAACCGCCTTGTTATATTTTCTGAGAGACCAACAAAAGGCGGATGCTGCGTTTTTGGACCGAGAAATGGGACATATTTGCGCTTCATACCAAAGGCAGATTGTGGTGAGTCTGATGAAGCGATTAGATAAAGCCATCAAGGAGAGAAGGCCCGCTTCGCTGGGCCTCAGTGGTGGCGTTTCTGCCAACAGCGCATTGAGAACAGCCTTTTTACAAATGGGCACCCATAGAAACTTGCCGGCTTACATTCCAGATTTTGCCTATTGCACCGACAATGCAGCCATGGTGGCCATGGCGGGGTATCACCGCTTTCTCAAAGGAGATTTTACCGCTTTAGACGAAACGCCCTATGCGCGTGCTGCGCATTAAAGTAATATCTTCGCATTATGTCGATCATCCCCACCCCAGAAAACATCGCTGCAGGCCAGGAAAGGGCCATTGCCCGGGCGATTAGTTGGGTGGAAAATCAACACCCTGACGCCCTGGAGCTGCTTGAGCAGCTCCAGGGGCGCACCCCCGTTGTGGGCATCACAGGTCCACCTGGCGCCGGAAAAAGCAGCCTTGTAAATGCACTAGCCCTGCATTGGAGTGCCCAAAACCTCAAAACCGCCATCGTGGCCGTTGACCCCTCTAGTCCTTTCAACTTGGGATCCCTGCTGGGCGATCGACTCAGAATGCCCGGTTTATTTCTCGACTCCAATGTGTACATCCGAAGTGTTTCAGCCCGGGGTTCACTCGGCGGATTGTGCGCCAGTATCATCGAAATTTGCGACGTACTCAAACACGCCCAATTCGATCATATCATCATTGAAACTGTGGGTGTTGGACAAAGTGAAATCGAAATTGCCGGCATCGCCGATACTACCGTCGTGGTTACCGTACCCGAAAGTGGCGATGAAGTGCAAACGCTCAAAAGTGGCATCATGGAAATTGCCGATATTTTCGTGGTCAACAAAAGCGATCGCGATGGCGCAGAAGCATTTGCCAACCACCTGAAAAAATTGGCCCATTATCGGTTGGGGGATGGCACCTGGGAATGTCCGGTGGTCAATACGGTGGCTATGGAGGGCACAGGGATTCAGGCATTGAGCGAAGCCATCCAAAACCATCAACGGCAAGGTATTTCCAATGAAAGAAAAAATTTGTTGTTGGCCGACAAAGTCTTCAGGCTCATACAGCGGAACAGAATGAAAGACATTTCACTGGATGCCATCAAACAGGCCATGAGCAAAGAAGTAGCACAAAGCCATTTCAACCTCTACCGCTTCGCCAAGAAATTCAACTAAGTTTATTGCACCATCACAGTGGCTGTGGCATCACCCAATTTCAGGGTGTATAACCCCGCTGACAGTCCCCTAACGTCCACGCGAATATCGCTTGAACCGGCAACGCCCTCACGCACCACCAATCCCATGAGATTCATCATCTTCCACTGGCCTTGATTGGCAGCAGACTGATGCGAAATCCACACCTCTGACGTAGCGGGATTGGGATATAAACGCATCGATGGTTTTATCACCTTCACCCCAGCAAACTTATCTTGCAAACTCACAGCACAGTTGGTAGAGTACGCTTGCCATTTGCTGTCAAAATCAACCATTGCCCGGTTATTTATCACCGTCTTAATCGGCAACTGCTGATAAATTTGCACCCGGTATTTGGCAAAACCTACACTGCCCGATGGATTCGCTTCAAATGCACTCAAGTTGGCCTCAGGATAATCAATCACCAGCACCCTTCCCTTCTCAATCGTATACGATGCTTTGGAGGGATAAAAAGAAAGCAATACCAGACGCAACAAAGGCAAATTGGCATCCAATGTATCTACCAACACCGCCCGCTTTACCATGGTTGTACTCACGTTCCGGAAATCTACACGGTACTCCCATTGTTTGCTGCGAAAATCTACCGTATCTCCCTGCAGACTCTGTTTCATCACCTCTACAAGTCCGCCTCTGCGCGACAAACCAACCACATCTTTGGCCTCGTTGTCGTTGATATCTGCATCTTTCTGTAGGATTCCAGTTCCGGTTTTTACCGAGAATTCAAATTGATCAGTGACGCCCGCTGTGCTAGGAATTCTGGTTACAATCTCTAAATATTGGGTACCAAAAGCAGGTAAATTACTGATGGCATAGATGGCCTCGCCCACAACATAGTTGTCGGGCTCGGGTGAACTTTGAAATGAAGTTATTGAAACCGGGTGCTTCACATGTACCGTTCCATTGGTTACCGCAGTACCGCCATGGTTCACGATTTTTACCAAAACCCTTGCTTCGTCACCCGCCACCGCACCCGCCGGCACAATCACATCCATCCCCACTTCCATATCACTCAATGTGGGCTGCTGATACTGTCCCAAAGTCACATAACTATAAACCCCTTTGCGAATTCTTGCAGTGGTATTACCCAAACACACCGAATACAAATGCTTACCGGCAACAGTACTCAAATTGTAATCACCAGAAGCCATTGCGATGGTAAAATGCCCATTGACATCCGTCACCGCAAAATTGATTTCTCCCGAAGTTTTATTTTCAAGTCGGACAATCCTTGCACTCAACCCTACCTCGCCATCGTCCTTGATGCAATTGGAATTTACATCGTAAAATAAATCTCCTACCAAGTTACCCGATTCAGGCTCAATTTTGGAGAAGTACTGCAAACCTGTGTTGTGCTCCCTGAAATCTCCCCAAATGAATGCACCATCACCCCGCTGACCCAGCGTGAAGCTACCCGTAATTCTGTTCCCCGTAAATTGCAAATTGTTGCCATCGTACACCAACAAAGAGGTACCATTGCCATTCTTGACAAACGTGCCTCCAATCAACAATTCTGTGCCAGACCCCATCAACGTTTTGGGCTCACTCACGCTGAAAGAATCAAAACCCAACGGCGTTGCCCAGGTCCCCTGGAAAACCGCAATCTTCTTAGTCCCCGCGCCATCTTTTCCCAGTGCGGCAATTTTGCCATCGAAAACACCCAATTCCAAAATCTCTCCAACGAAAGGAGAACCTACACCGCCCCAACCGCCGTTGGCCGCCGTGTAATAAGCAATGTTCCCTGTTGAAGTACCGGCAAATGTCTGAAAATCACCCCCGATGTACAACCTGTTTCCCACCACAGCCAATGATCGTATCACACCATCAGTTCCCTGCGATGTGCCGCTATTACCCAAATACGACCAGCTACTGCCGTTGTAGGCCGCTATGTTTTGAACCGGACTTCCGTTTACAGTATTATCGAAAAGACCGGCAACAATCAATTTATTGTCGAAGACAGTCATGGCAATAATTCCATTGTTCCGGGTATCAACCACCCCTACCTCTGGCACCCATTTCAAACCATTCCATTTGTACAAGTGACTCACGGGCACATCCGCATCTCGCTCGGCATTGGCCATATAAGCCGCAGCATACATGGTGTCGTTATACAAGGCGATAGAATGAAAATTGTATGTGCCTTTCACGGTTTTAACCGGTGCTGGCGTGGTTAAGCCTGTGTAATAGCTCCAATTAACCCCATTCCAACGGGCCATGGTAAAATCATTGATTTCTGCGGTAGACGTTTCCTCATACAGCGCCAAATACTCGTTGCCTGCAGCAAAAGATGCTACAACCTTGGCGGGCAATCCCGATCCCAAAGGTTGAAGCACCTGAGCTTGCGCAGTACTGCACAAGACAGAGCACAATGCGACTACAAAACGCAAACTCATCCTGTGCAATTTATACCATATGTAACACTTTTTCTTCAATTATTGGATCCTCCATGAATAATGGGCCGACAAACCCGCAGACCAACCCCGAGATTGCAAGGCGGCATTTGGGACATACATTGGGCTCAGCATCGATTGGGCATTCAATCGCAATCCAATGGCATGAGCATAATTTAACCGTTTCTCTACCCCTACAGCCACACGCATCCCCATCACCCAGGTTCTGAGCTGATCCGCCTGCTGCGTTTTTTGCATCAAGGTTTGATAATCCAGTGTTTGAGCACCTGCCGCCACGCCCAAGCGATTGGCCGATACCAATACTTCAGGGGTAATACTCAATCCTTTTTTCCAGGGGAAATGTCCAGTGTAACCCATCGGGATGGATAGCATCGTGTAAGTAGACTGCGATTGAAACGACACTTGCGGACCCAATCCGAGGTACCCAAAGATGGGATAGTATCCCAAGGCATCCGATTTTTGTCCTTGTATCACAGTAGCGGGCATACTATCTCGGAAATTGAATTGCTGCAACGTGCGGTTTTCCGCATACGCCAACCCCAATTTCAATGAATGTTTCGGATTAAGTTGATACAACAATGCCCCTTGAACGCGAGAAGCGCTGAGGGCAAATTCCCCCGATTTCATCCAATCAAAATAATTCTTGTGGATGTAATTGCTGTATTCGTTTTTGGCGCGATAAACCAACCCCGTTTGGTTGGCGTCAGCACCCATTTCAACACTCCAACGACCTGGCATCAACCCTTTGCGTGAAACCGACATCCATGGCAACGCGGCTGGTTCAGTTACCCGCACCTGCATTGCATTGTCTTCTGAGGCCCACATGGAGACAAAATCCATGGGTTGTTGATCCAGGTTCAACTGTGTCTGTTGTTCAACCACCGGGGTTTCAACCAAAAACATCCCTTTGGGCTCAACGGTTTTGATATTCTCGGGCTTTTCCGAATCTTTTGGATCGATTTCGTTGTATTGCGCCGGAGGTTTGTTTGAAGATTTTTTAACAGACACCGGATTTATTGCATCGAGGAGTTCTGCTGATTTTTTGTTAGGGGTCAACGCGTCTTTGGTGGCCGTCTTTTCTTGCGCAGCCACCGCCGTAGTTGGGTTCACCCTGTTACTATTTGAATTCCACTGAACAATTCCCAAACCCACCACGGACAATAGAACGCCGGCAGCCAACCAATACCATATGAATTTGCTCCGGCGTTCTTTGCGGTCAAGGGCAGAGTCTATCGACTGCCATAAACCAGCATCGGGATTCGGGGTAAAATCCTCAAATTGCCGGCTTAACCAATTGTCGATATGTTTGTTACTGTTTTCCAGTGTCCTTGTTTCTTTGTTGTTCAACCAATTCTTTTAACAACACGCGCGCCCTATGCAAAAGACTTTTGCTATTGGAGATGGTGATTCCGAGCGATTCTGCAATCTCTTTGTGCGATAATTTGTCGATGGCGTATAAGTTCAAAACCATGCGATAATTCTCTGGGAGTAACATCAAACACTGCAACACAATTTCAATTTCCAGAGGTTCTGACTCCATAATAACTTCTTCGGTGGACTCATCCGAAACGTCAACCGCTTCAACCATTAATGGTCTGCGAGACGTTTTCCTAAATTTTGAAAGTGCCAGATTAATGAAAACCCGACTCATCCATCCTTCCAACTGTGAAGGATCTTTCAGGGTGGCTATGCTGTCAAAGACCTTGATGAAACCATCTTGCAACAAGTCCTGAGCATCCGTGTGGCCGTTTGAGTATCTCAAACAAAAACCGAACATCTTGGCACCGTATTTCTCGTATAGAGCTTTCTGGGCGATTCGGTCTTTATTGACACATCCGGCTATGATATCATTGTTGTTTAGCAAGTAGCTTCGGTTTTATGACGCACAAAAGAGAAATGGTTGCAAAGAAAAATGTAAAAATGTGAGAATTATATGAATAACTCCTCTGTTGACCGCATTTTAGGCCACTTTTGCTTTGTAAATTTGAAATTCTACTCTTTCAACTTGCGCAAAAGTGAAATTCAATCGTAAAGACCTCAACAACACCGAACTATTGCAATTGTACCGCGGGCTCCTTAAACCGCGAATGATTGAGGAGAAAATGCTTGTGTTACTGCGCCAAGGAAAGGTAGGCAAATGGTTTAGCGGTATTGGCCAAGAAGCCATCTCCGTGGGTGTAACCATGGCACTCGACCCAGATGAGTATATCATGCCACTGCATCGCAACTTGGGGGTTTTCACTTCCAGAGGGATTCCCTTCGGAAAACTCTTTGCCCAATGGCAAGGCAAAAAATCAGGATTTAGCAAAGGCCGCGAGCGAAGTTTTCACTTTGGCACCAATGATTACGCCATCGTAGGTATGATATCGCACCTCGGCGCCATGCTTGGCGTGTCCAATGGCGTTTCTTTGTCGCACAAGCTCAATGGTCGACAAAAAATCTCCGTAGCCTTTTCGGGCGATGGGGGCACCTCGGAAGGCGATTTTCACGAAGCCTTAAATGTGGCAGCCGTTTGGCAATTGCCTGTCATTTTCCTCATCGAAAATAATGGCTACGGCCTCAGCACCCCTTCCAATGAACAATTCCGGTGCAAGCAATTCATCGACAAAGGCATTGGCTATGGAATTGAAGCCGTTCAAGTGGATGGAAACAACATTCTCGAAGTATACCATGCCGCCATTCATTGGGCCGAAGAATTGCGAAAAAATCCCCGACCCCTCCTATTCGAAGCGCTTACCTTTCGCATGCGTGGCCACGAAGAAGCATCCGGGGTAAAATATGTGCCACCCCACCTGTTCGAGGAATGGGCAAAAAAAGACCCGCTTACAAACTACGAAAACTACCTTATCGCTGAGGGCATCCTCAACCAGAAATTGATCGATTCGTATCGCAAAGAATTCCAAGAAGAAATAGAAACAGGCCTCGATGCAACCTTCGCAGAGGAGGAAGTTGTGCCCAAAACAGAAGAAGAACTGTCCGATATGTATGCGCCCTTCCACCAAACCAGCGACATTTCCATGGTAGACAAAGTGGAAGACACCCACAGAGAGCTCAGACTGGTCGATGCGATCAAAGAGGGATTGGAACAGGGCATGGACCGACATTCCTCGATGGTGATCATGGGCCAAGACGTGGCCGAATACGGCGGAGTATTCAAAATCACAGAAGGATTTGTGGAGAAATTCGGCAAAAACCGCGTGCGCAATACCCCCATCACCGAGAGTTCTATTTTGGGCGCGGGCTATGGCTTAAGCATCGCCAAACAAAAAGCCGTGGTAGAAATGCAATTTTCCGATTTTGTCACTTGTGGTTTCAACCAAATCGTCAACAACCTGGCCAAAAGTCATTACCGTTGGGGGCAACCTGCCGATGTGGTTGTACGCATGCCCACTGGCGCAGGCGTGCAGGCGGGCCCGTTTCACAGCCAAAGTACCGAAGCCTGGTTTTACCATACGCCCGGACTTAAAATTTACTACCCCAGCAATCCGGCGGATGCCAAAGGACTGTTGATGAGGGCACTGGAAGACCCCAATCCCGTTCTGTTCTTTGAACACAAATTGTTGTATCGGAGCATATCAGGTCCAGTTCCCGAATCGCCCTATATGATACAGGAAGGAAAAGCAGCGGTACACAATTTGGGCGATGATTTTTGTATTATCACCTATGGCTGGGGCGTTCACAAAGCCATCGAATGCCTCCAAGAACAGGGATTTAAAGGTCGCGTCGTTGACCTTCGCACACTGCTACCATGGGATCAAGAGACCGTTTTATCGCAAGTGAAAGAGACCGGGAAAGTACTTGTTCTCACCGAGGACACACTCACCGGCAGCATCGTCAGTGATATCGCGGCATGGATTTCCGAAAACGCATTTGAATACCTCGATGCCCCTGTGCAGCGTCTGGGAAGTTTGGACACCCCTGTGCCTTTGGCCAAATCACTCGAAGACCATTTCCTGCCTTGGCAGCGATTAAAAGACGTATTGGAAGGACTCATCGCATACTAATGGCATCGCCCCAAATCAATACCGGCAGCGACGAGGCCTCTTTGGCGTATTCATTCGTGAACGACACCCATCAGCACCTGTTTCTCACGGGAAAAGCAGGCACGGGAAAAACCACCTTCCTGAAAAACCTACTGGCCAATACCACCAAAAAAACCGTGGTCGTGGCCCCAACGGGTGTGGCAGCAATCAATGCTGGCGGAAGCACCATACACAGCATGTTTGGCCTGCCCACGCGGGCATTTGTACCCACCAACGAATCGGTGGACCCCAACTTGGCCAACAACGCCATCATGATTCGGGAGCATTTTCATTACAACAAAGCCAAGCGCGACATTTTTCAGTCGCTGGAATTGTTGGTCATTGATGAAATTTCCATGGTTCGGGCCGATTTGTTCGATGTCATCGATCATGCATTACGATTTGCACGAAGCAGCTCCAAACCTTTCGGCGGAGTGCAACTCTTGCTCATCGGCGATTTGATGCAGCTGCCTCCTGTAGTTACCGAAATGGAGCGCGGACTGATTTACCAACATTACAACACAGAGTTTTTCTTTTCGGCCAAGTGCTTCCCCGCGCTGGAAATGATCACCATCGAACTAAAAACCATTTACCGACAAAGTGATCGAGGTTTCATCAACCTCCTGAACCAAATCCGCAGCAACCAGATGGAGAGCTGGGATTATGAGAATTTATCGGAACGAATACAACCCGACTTCCAACCCCAAGAACCTGGATGGATCACACTTACCACCCACAACAAACAAGCCGATGCCATCAATGAAAAAGAATTGCTGAAAATCGAGGCCGCTGAAAAACAATACGTAGCCAAAGTTTCCGGCGAATTCTCCGAGGGAAGTTTCCCAACAGAAGGCATCCTGCGCATCAAAGAGGGAGCCCAAGTCATGTTTGTAAAAAACGACACCTCCTATGAAAAGCGCTATTACAATGGAAAAATCGGAACCGTCAAGCGCATCGCGGGCGACACCCTGTTCATCGATTGCAATGATGGAAAAGCCCCCATCGAAATAGAACGGGAAACATGGAAGAACCTCCGTTATAAATACAATGCCACCGACGAATCGGTTGAGCAAGAAGAAATTGGCAGCTTCGAACAATTCCCACTGCGATTGGCATGGGCCATCACCGTTCACAAAAGCCAAGGCCTCACCTTCGAAAAAGCCATGATCGATGCGGGAAAAAGCTTTGCTCCCGGTCAAGTTTACGTAGCGTTGAGTAGATGTACCAACCTAGACTCCTTGGTGTTGCTCACCGCCATCCGCGCCCAAAACATTCTCAGCGATGCCCGCATAATACACTTCCATGAAAACCAAGCCAAATCCCGCGATTTATGGGAAATCTTGGAAGAAAAACGCCAGTTATTTCAAAAGCAACAACTGCTCGAGGTATACAGCGTTCGACAAATCAGCTATGAATTCAACGGCATGATGCTGGCGATTTCCAAAGAAAAAAGCAGTAAAATCTCAGCCAAATATGCGGAGCTATCGCCCATCCGACTGAAATTCCAGGAACTTGAAGACACCGCACAAAAATTTCAACGGTCGATCGGACAAATTTTCAAAGAGCATGAAACGCAGTTCGAAGACTTAGACAGACTCCCCAATGCGGAAGAAATTGAGCAGGCCCAACAGGAACTGACCCTGCGATTGCAAGATCGCTGCACCAAAGCCGGCAATTATTTCGCCGATTATTTGAGCGAGCAAATCATAGAGCCCGTGAGAAGATCCTTCACCGAACTAAAACGCGGCAGAAAACCCGTTGGGTCACAAAAGATTCGGGACCGCGTAGGCGATTTCCAAACCCATTGCTGGTCTTACATCAAGAAATTATACAAAGTAAAATATGGCGAAACGCCTTTGTATCTGAGCGACGATACGCCTTATGTGCCGGAGGTGTAACGTTATACGTTGAAGCGGAAGTGCATGCAATCACCATCCTTCACCACGTATTCCTTGCCTTCCACACGCAATTTACCCACCTCACGACAAGCGGCCTCTGATCCATAGTGAATATAATCTTCGTAGGCGATAACCTCGGCACGGATAAATCCTTTTTCAAAATCTGAGTGAATTTCACCACCAGCACCGGGGGCTTTGATCCCTTCGGTGATGGTCCAGGCGCGAACCTCCTTAACACCCACTGTGAAATAGGTAATATAATTCAGCAATTTATAAGCTGCGTGAATGAGTTTTTCAACGCCACTTTGCTCCAGTCCCATTTCCTGCAAGAACATCTGTCGATCTTCGAAACTCTCCAAATCCGCAATTTCCGCTTCAATGGCTGCTGAGATCAAAATAATCCCTGCTGTTTCTCCCGCAATGGCTTGTTTCACTTGTTCTACATAGGCATTCCCGGCGTTTACGCTATCGGGATCTACGTTACACACATACAAAACGGGCTTGTCTGTAAGCAAATTCAAGTCTTTGATCAATGCCTTTTTCTCGGGCTCCATCTCCAAGGTTCTGGCATTTTTCCCTGTGAGCAAATGCGCCTGATAAGCCTCACTAATCTCCAGCAACTTCGCCGCGTCTTTATCGCCTGCTTTGGCCTGCTTTTGAATCTTCGCGATGGTTTTTTCTAACGATTCAAGGTCTTTCAACTGAAGTTCTGTGTCGATAATTTCTTTGTCGCGCAATGGATTCACTGAACCATCAACGTGAATAATATTGTCATCGTCGAAGCAGCGCAACACATGCAAAATGGCATTGGTATTTCGGATATTTCCCAAAAATTGATTTCCCAGACCATCGCCCTTACTCGCCCCTTTCACCAATCCGGCGATATCCACGATTTCGATGGTGGTTGGCACCAGGTTTTGTGGATTCACCAAAGAGGCCAGTTTATTCATGCGAATATCCGGCACAGTGATGGTGCCTACATTGGGCTCAATTGTACAAAAAGGAAAGTTGGCAGATTGCGCTTTGGCACTGGATACTGCATTAAAGAGGGTGGATTTCCCAACATTGGGCAGTCCCACGATACCACATTGCATTGCCATAGGGCTCTATTTTAGTTTAATAAGTCGCCGATATCCTGCAAAATTTTGCGGGTGAGGTTTTCGGCTGTGTTGATGCTGTCACTCTCAGCATAGATACGAATAATGGGTTCGGTGTTGCTCTTGCGCAGGTGTACCCAATCATTATCGAATTCGATTTTCACTCCATCAACGGTATTGATGGGCTGTTTTTTATATTTCTTTTGGATTTTTTCCAGAATGCCATCCACGTCGGTCCCAGCTTGCAATTCCGCTTTATTTTTCGACATGCGATAATTGGGGTAAGTGGCTCTGAGGGCAGAAGCGCTAAGGCCCGTTTCGGCGAGGTGACTCAAGAACAGGGCAATTCCGGCGAGGGCATCGCGACCGTAATGCAATTCAGGCACGATGATTCCACCGTTGCCTTCACCGCCAATCACAGCGCCAATTTCCTTCATTTTCTCCACTACATTCACTTCCCCAACGGCACTGGCCTCGTATTGTTGTCCCGCTTTCTCGGTGATGTCTCTCAAAGCACGTGTGCTAGACAGGTTACTCACGGTAGGTCCGGGCGTATGTTTCAAGTAATAATCTGCCACCGAAACCAGGGTATATTCTTCCCCAAACATTTCTCCATCGTCGCAAATCAACGCCAACCGATCCACATCAGGGTCTACCACAATACCCAAATCACATTTGGCAGATTTCACTTCCGACGCAATTTGACCCAAATGTTCTGGCAAGGGTTCTGGGTTGTGCGCAAAATGTCCGGTAGGATCGCAATTGATTTCCACCACTTCCTCAACGCCCAAGGCTTTCAAAAGCGCGGGAACTGCAATTCCACCCACGCTGTTAACGGCATCAACGGCGATTTTGAATTTTTGCGAAGCGATAAGGTCGCGGTTCACCAAGGGTAATTCCAGAATTTTCTGGATGTGCATGGGTAAAAAGTCTTTTACGGTGCGACTTCCCAAGTGATCCACAGTGGCAAACGGAATGTCGTTGCTTTCAGCGAGCGACAAAACATCGGCACCATCGGCGGCAGAGATAAATTCACCTTTGTGATTCAACAGTTTTAGGGCGTTCCACTGTTTGGGATTGTGACTCGCCGTTAGGATGATACCACCCGCTGCAGATTCTTCAACAACGGCCATCTCAACCGTTGGTGTGGTACAAAGTCCGGCGTCTATAACGTCCATTCCCAGCGCCATGAGGGTATTAGCCACCAATTCATGCACCAAGGGACCACTAATACGAGCGTCTCTGCCCACCACTACTTTTTTGCCGTGATTGGCTTTCAGCAGCATGGAGCCAAAGGCAGCTGTGTATTTGACAACATCAATGGGCGTCAGGTTTTCACCCGCATTCCCACCCAGCGTTCCACGAATTCCAGAGATCGATTTTATGAGCGTCATAAAAGAACGGCAAAAATACAGCATTTCACCCGATAATGGTGGTGGATTTCGTTGTATTCTTTACAAACATGGAATACCATTTGGCGGAAATCGCCAAGAATAAACGTACAACTTCGCTACCGATGAAATAAATTTGCGGTATGCAACCGATCATAGAATGTGTACCCAATTTTAGTGAAGGACGGAACTTACAAACCATCAAGACGATAACCGATGCCATTGAAACTGTTGAGGGCATTCGATTGTTGGATGTAGACCCTGGAAAAGCCACCAACAGAACGGTGGTTACTTTTGTGGGGTCGCCCGACGATGTCATTGAAGCAGCATTCAGGGCCATTGCCAAAGCGGCGGAGGTAATCGACATGCGTAATCACACTGGGGAGCACCCACGCATGGGGGCAACCGATGTTTGTCCGCTCATCCCCATTTCAGGTATCACCATGGAGGAGACCGCGGAATACGCGAAAAAATTGGCCAAACGTGTAGCCGAAGAATTGCATATCCCCACGTATTTGTACGAGGCCGCTCAATCGAATCCGTCCCGCACCAATTTGAGTGTGATTCGGGGCGGTGAGTACGAAGGGTTCTTTGAAAAAATCAAGCAACCAGAATGGGCTCCCGACTATGGAAAGCCCGAGATGAATGCCACGGCAGGAGCCACGGTCATTGGTGCCCGAGACTTCTTAATTGCATACAACGTAAACTTAAATACCAAGAGCACCCGCATTGCCAACCGCATCGCTTTTGATGTACGCGAAGCCGGCAGGGTGAAACGCGAAGGGAACCCCTATTCAGGGAAAATTGCCACCGATGAAAACGGCGAAGCCATCCGCATTCCTGGCAAATTAAAATCGGTCAAGGCCATTGGTTGGTGCATTGAAGAATACAACATGGCGCAGATTTCAATGAATCTCACCAACTACAAAATCACGCCATTGCATGTTGCGTTTGAAGAAACCCGCAAAGCGGCCGATGAAAGAGGCGTTCGGGTTACCGGCTCTGAGTTAGTGGGTTTAATTCCCCTGAAACCCTTGTTAGATGCCGGAAAGTACTTTTTGGAAAAACAGGGCATGAGTGCCGGGGTAAGTGAGTCGGAGTTGGTAGATTGTGCCATCCGCAGTATGGGATTGAATGAATTGGGTCCGTTCGACCCTAGCAAGAAGATCATCGAATATTTGTTGCGGGACGACAAGCAATCGCGGTTGGTTACTATGACTGTTCGCGGTTTCGTGAACGAAACCGCGAGTGATAGTGCGGCGCCCGGCGGCGGAAGTATTTCCGCACTGACGGGCGCATTGGGCGCTGCGTTGGGCACCATGGTGGCCAACTTGAGCGCCATCAAAAAAGGCTGGGAAGACCGTGTGGGTGAATTCTCCCCCTGGGCAGAACAAGGACAAACCCTGAAAGATCGTTTGGTAGCAATGGTAGATGAAGATACCCGGGCGTTTGACGCGATCATGACGGCCTTCGGCCTACCCAAAGACACACCCGATCAAGTATCCATCAGAAAGCAAGCCATTCAGGATGCTTCAAAGTATGCGACTGAAGTGCCATTCCGCACCATGCAAACGGCCTTCGAGTGTCTGCCACTGCTGAAGCAAATGGCCGAACACGGCAACCCCAACTCACTATCGGATGTGGGTGTGGGAGCCCTTTGTATCAAAACAGCGGTGAGAGGCGCTTGGCTGAATGTATTGATCAATGCACAGGGGTTATCCGACAAACCCTGGGCGGAGAACATTGTTTCTGAAGCACGGGCATTGCTGGCCAAAAACCACGCGGCTTGCGACGAAATCATTTTAGGTATTGAAGCCAAATTGGGCGCATAAATTGACCTTACAACAATACAAATCGGCATTCTCCGCCATCGCCGACCGCTGTTGGTGTGCAGGCAAGACATTTTTCACGATGTCTACGACCTTGTTGCTGGTTGCCGGATCTTATCATGGCCAGGCGAGCGCCCAATACGCGCCGGCTGCGGGGCAGCCGGGCTCTACGGCCCATCGGGCCGACAGTTCCTGCTTCATCAACTGGGCGAAGCGGTGCAGTATTCAGCGGGGGCTGAGGCAAATCAATCTCCCCGATTCTGGATTTGCAACCGTGGGCACGGCGGCCGCGGCCGAAGGCCCGGCCGCAACCAATGGCGTTGTCTCTCTCGGTGATGGTGGCATCGCCACACTCACCTTCGACCCGCCCATCACCAATGGTGTTGGATTTGACTTTGCCGTTTTCGAAAACACCTTCCTCGACACCTTTTTAGAATTGGCCTTCGTTGAAGTAAGTACAGACAGTCTTTCATGGGCACGCTTCCCCGCCAAAAGCCTCACTCAAACACAAAAACAAACCGGTGCATTCGGTTTCACCCACCCCACCCAAATTCACAACCTCGCCGGAAAATACCGACACCCCTTCGGAACACCCTTCGACCTCGAAGACCTGGCCATGATGAGCAACATCCGCATCAACGAAATCAAATACGTGCGAATCATCGATGTGATTGGGAGTTTAGATTCAACCCTTGGCACCAAAGACAGCGACGGTCGCATGATCAACGACCCTTGGCCCACCCTTTTTGCCAGCAGTGGATTCGACCTGGACGCTATCGGTGTTATCAACCAACTGCCATCCGCAGGACTTCATGCCCATGTATTCAGGCCCGAATTGGGATTTGAACCACAGCAACAATGCTTGGTATCAAACGCCTACCAAACCATAGAGTGCGACATTTTCAATGCAAGTGCACAACGCATTCAGCACCAAAGCATTCAACCCCAATCGGCGGTGGCATTGGACCTACCCGCTGGCACTTATTTTGTCCGGTGGCAAAATCACTCCATCAAAATCATCATCACCTCTACCCGCTGATCGCCCCGCTGTATCAACAACGGATACATACCGGCCGACAAATTCCAGTGCTTCAAGGCAATTTCATCAAAATACACCCCATCTTCTGGGATGTTCCAAGTGCGTTCATACAACCCCGACTGTCCCAGTATCGTATACATTTTCACGGTCACCACGTCTCCCTTGTGCGCTGAAAATTTGTAAATCGCTTTGTCAGTGGTTGGATTTGGGAAAACGCAAGCATTCAATGCATTTCGCTGTGTTCGCAATACGGCCTCTGAAACATCTATGACCTTTACACTGGAGTCGCGACAACCCACAGCATTCGAGGCAATCAACTTCACCTTGTAAGAACCATTATCGGTAAAATACTGCTGCCAAACGCGACCCTGTCCACCTTGAACAGTTGCATCTGGATATTCAAACTTCCACTGAAAATCGCGATCCATCGGAACATTCGTAGTGTCCAAAGCCACAAATCGCCAACCTAACCGCTGCTGCAACTTGAATTCGCTGTAAGTAAAATCTGCCTTGACCTTTGGAAATACCGTAATGGTTGATGAATACGCGGTATCCTTACACCCTCGGTTGTCAACGATACACCGAGACACATATTTTCCCGGCATGGTATATAAATAGCTGGGCGAAGCCACAGTAGAAACCCCAATGCCATCGCCAAATTGCCAATCATACCCCATCAATTTCCCATCTGCATTGGTAGACTGATTGACAAAATCCACAGACTTCATTTCAGCACACGCCACCGTTGATGAAGGTGCAATCTTGGCCACAGGATTCGAGTTCACATCCACTTTGATGGTGGATGAGTCGGCACAACCCAACACTTTTGATTTCAACACTTGTTTGATGTTGTAGCTGCCAAACTTAGGATACGACCACAGCGTATCTCTCCGACCTGATTTTGTTGCCAAACCCCGATTCAAAGATCGACCATCCCCGAAATTCCATGCCGTGAGCATCACATCATTGGGATCCAAATGAACCAAATAGGCATCATTGATGGTAAAGGCCTGTCCCTCACAAACTTCAGAAACAACCGATGAAATTTGTGATTTGGGCGTTAAATAAACTGTTGCCGTTTGGTAAGCTGTATCGAAACATCCAGCGACATTTTTTGCCACCATTTGCACATCATACTTCCCAAACTTGGCATAAGAATGTTTGGCATCAATCACATCCCAACCGCCGTTTCCATCACCCCACTGGTAGTTGTACCAAAGACTACCACCGCCAGAAGCGCTGGGATTTATACTGCTATTTACTACTTGAAAGAGGTTGTTTTTATCGCACTGTTGAGCCTTGTCCAAAGCAAATTTCGCTACAGGGTGACCCTTCACCGTTACTTGTACCTGAGCCGTATCCAAACAACCATCGGTTGAAGCCACGATCAACCGAACATCGAACTTCCCTGCCGTGTTGAACTTTTGCACAAACGCAGCGGCGGTCCCCGTTTTCGCTGGATTGGTAGCAGACCAATTCCTATTGCCTACTGCTCCCTGATAAACGGTTGAGAGATCCTGAAACGCAAACCCATTGCCTCTCAAACAAGGGGAATAATTGGGATCGTACCCAATCACCGCTATCGGTTTGGCCCACAGTTTCACCGACAATATATTGGTGGTATCCACACAGCCCCTGTTGTTCAACACCGCCCAGTAATTCCCCGTATCATTGAGATATGCGGGATTGAATGACAACAGGCTGTCTTTGTTCAGCGCCACCGTTGGCAATCCACTCTTATACCATTGGTAATTCACAGGCACGGCATTTACATCTCTAGCCACTAACTGAAGCAACTGACCCTCACATTGTGGGATGCTACCTGATTTAACCACCGCCAAAGCCGAAGGCATTTTGATCACTTCGATGAATGAGAATTTCACCAAACTGTCTTCCCCACCATTGAGACGCAACTTCACATTTTTGAATCCACCGGTGGTATATTTTACTGTCCACGGGCCCTGTCCAACCGCTTTCGCAGGCACCGCACCAGCCCCAAAATCCCACTCATACAAACCAATCAAACCCTCAGATGAATCAGTATAAACTACCGATTCTCCAGCACAAATCTTCTTCCGATCTACGCCAAATGCCACGGTTGTCTTTTCAAACACCAAAGAAAAATCTTCAGCCTGCCCGTAATTACAGGTTCCACAACCCGTTGTATCGATGTTGTTATAATCGCTAATTACCCGCATTCTCAACGCCTGATTCATCAGCATTTTCGCGGGTGTTTTGAATTTCACTTGGGCGTATTCCGTTGGCTTAGCCGAAAACTGAGCCGTAACCTCACCCCGATACAATTGAAACTTGCCATCATTGTTATAGTCCATGAAAACGCGCACATTTTCATTATTGTATAGCCCCACTTTCACCTGCACCGTGTAATCCGTATTGGGCTTTACCCTGAATACTTTTTGTGCAGTCATATCTACCTGCTCCCCGTCGTCGAAGTAAGTTCCCGATTCAAAATGATTGTCGGTGAGTTTCACATCAAACACCCCGATACCAAAATTCGATGTCTGAAACTTGGTTTTGGAACTACACGTGGCCGCAGCCTCCGCAGAAAACACTCGAACCCATAAACTTTTGGTTTCCGAAGCATTTGCCGTACAACTTTTGGCCGATAATGAGATGGCATAAATTCCCGGCTGATTGAATTTCACCTCAGGCTGCAAACTGTTCGAATCACCACTAACCCAAGTAAAAGTGCTGGGTTTGATTGTCCAAGTCAACGAACGAATCCCATACAAAGAAGCAGGCACCTTTTCCTGCAAACGCATCACACCGCCCACCGTAAATACCGAATCATACGATTGTATTTTTGCTTTATAAGTACCCGAACCATCGTCGAACAATGGACTTTTCCAAACGCCCCTTCCATAAGTGCTCGCGTATATATAGCTGTAGTCCCGACCCAATGGGGAGTGATAGATGTCGAGGTCCGAAACATCCATCCACAGCGGCAACAAATTTGAGAACTCGTTCAGTCCGTATGTGCTACCCGATACCTGATTCATGTAATACACCGCGCGATCTGTTCCGATGTAAATACCCGCAGGTGATGCAGTATGATCAGCTTTCAGCACATTGATGACGCCCCAGTTAAACCCAGGGTATGCCGATTTATTCAAACTCGCCAATACCGTTGTATTCCAAGTAGTTCCGTTGTTGGTGCTGGTATACAAATTAGAGGCGCTTGCTCCGTAAATCTTGGCACTATCGAGTGGGTCTGGCTCCATCGTGCGGATAGTAAACAACGCCGCCGCAGGCGTTACATCCACCCAAACTGGTGATGCTACTTCGGCATTTCGGGTGAACATGAGTTTCCCATCTCCGCGGATTACATACAAATGCCTTGGGTTGGATTTGCTGCTTTTTATCTGTCTAATCGAACCCGTCCAACCCGTAGAGATTTTGGTCCATTTGATGACACCGGCCGACTTTACACTATCGCATCGCCAAACGTTGTTGTATCCAGCAAACATGCGATTGGGGTTTCCTTCCTGTAAAACAAATGGGGTAAGCCAACCGCCACCCTCTGTAATTCCGTTGGTTCCGTTGGCCGCCAAAGTAATGATGTAGTTCTTGTCTATCGCCCGATAAATGTAACCGAACACGTATGAACCATACACGTATCGTTCATCGGTGGGGTCAACCGCACAATCCATCCCATCGCCCCCGAAATAGGTAAATACTTCCCCATCGTCGTGAATCATGGACCCATTGTCTTGGTAGCCGTGGGTCCCCAAATCATCGGAGGTTTGCGCCACTGCCAGGCGATAAATCTGCGAATTGTTGATGCCTTTGGTGATATTGTTCCAAAGCTTACCACCGTCGCCTGTGTAATAAATGCCACCATCGTTCCCCGCAAACAAGGTATTGCCCGTAATATTGAACTCCCCAATGTGTTGATCGGCGTGAATATCATCCGCGCCTCCGCTACCCACCCAATGGCCGCTCACCTTAAACGTGGCACCGCCGTTTGTGGATTTCCAAACATTTATACCAAAGGCATATACAACTTGGGCATTTTTCGGATCCGCCGCCAAATCCAAATCATACCAACCTTGACCTGATCCATCGTTCCCCAATTCGCTGTATCCCAATATGTTGGCTGGAGTGCTGTTGCGATTAACAAACGTTGTACCGCTGTCGGTTGACAAATAAAAACCTTGAAAGCGCGATCCCGATGCGATGAGAAAATATACGCGACTTCGATCGGCGGGCGTTACGGCAATCTGACCGCGTTGCATGCCGCTGGCAGGAACACCATTGGTTATTTGGGCGAAACTAACACCGCCATCCGTACTTCGATAAAACAGTCCGTTTGCCGTGGCGTAGACATAGTTGGGATTTCCGGGATGATACACGATATCCACGAAGTTGGCAGATGCTGTAACGCGAGTCCATGTGCCACCGGAATTGGTAGTTCGGTAAACGCCTCCATTGGTTGCGGCTAGCAAGATCCCGGTGTTTTTTGGGTGCATGATGAGTTTGCCAACGGTAAGGTTGCCCATTCCCGAATTTCTCACCACGAAAGTGTTTCCACCGTTGGTCGACATCAGCACACCGTAGCCAGGGGCATCTCCTGCGTCGCGATCACCAGTTCCGATGTAAAGCGTATCCGGATTTTTGTGCGACAGCACCATGCTGCTCACCCCCAAAGTAAGGGCAGGGTTGGCGGGGGCTGTTGAACCCACCGAAAGTCCGCTGCCTGCGCCCCAAAGTTGGAACCATGATTTGCCGTAGTCTTTAGACTTCCACACGCCGCCTTGCGGGGCGAGGGCAAACAGGGTATTGGAATCGGTTGGGTGAAAAGCAATGCCATTGATTCTCCCAGTGCCTGTGGGCTGCGAGGTTTGGTTGTAGGGGTGTTTGATCGGTCCAATGGGGGTCCATCTGCCCGAAGTTGCGCACCAGGTGGCGGGCGGCACGGGATTTCCTGCATTTAAACCGCCTATAGTAGCTCCGCCACTGGGCGATGATCCAGTACCCGTTCCACTGCTGCCAGACCCGCTGCTACTTCCGGAAGTACCGCTGCCCGATGTCCCGCTTCCGGAACTGCCAGAGCCAGTACCCGTTCCAGCGCCGCTACCCGTGGTGGGATTACTTCCCGACAAATCTGCCAAGATACCATCGGGCCAAACCACATTTCCCTTCGCGTCTAGGTGATTAATCACCCGGGCTTCCCAGCGTTTAAATACTTTGTATCCTTGTCCTTTCGAAGGCACCACGCCCCCAAAATGGGCTTCAAACGCTCTTTTTACCCCGTAATAATTGGGATTGGGCGATTGCAACAACTGCACCCACCGAATGGTGGTATCCACTTTTGGCATGTCCATTGGCACCGCGCGCAGAGCGGGCCGATGGCTGCTGTTTGCGCTTGGGGCTTGGGCAAAAACCCCACCCGTTAAAAGCAATACAATCAATAAAACTCGGCAATGTTTAACCATTCAATAGTTGTAGTTTGTTGCGTAGCAAATTACGTAGAAACCCTCACTTCAACAACCCCACCATATCAATGGTGCGCAGAAATGGTCCTTGCACATTGTTGGTCAACACCACAAAACACTTATCCTCATCCAAACAGCGCCAATAATAAGTCCTGAAACCCTTCCACCAACCATTGTGAAACGCCCATTTTTGTCCGTTAATCCATTTCACTCGCCACCCATTTGCATAATACGCATCGGCACTCACAACCGTTTGGGGCGACCACATTTGATTCTTTGAATCCGGATGCAACAAATAATCGGTGCGTAACATCCTATCCATCGCCAACATTTCGAAAACATTGGCATATACCCCCTTATCCCCCATCGCTCCGTTAAAAACATTATCGGCAAACACCCGTTTTTTGTCGTACCCCTGAACCGTATAATTCACCAATCCCAGCGAATCAAAATTGGCCAAATGCGAATATTTCATCCCGCTGGGATTCATGATTCGCAACTTCACAAATTCTCGAAAATCAATGCCCGTCTGTCGCTCCACGATCAATGCCAACAACGCATAATTGCTGTTGCAATAATCATACTTTCCTGGCTTTGCGAAATGATTCAATGGCTGAACATTTAACAATTGAACAACATCATCGTTGGTGAGGTGATCCTTGGGATTTTCCCAAGCTTTCATGTTGAAATAGAAATAATCTGGCAATCCGCTGCTGTGACTGATCAGGTTTTGTATGGCCAAATTGCGACGACTCAACTCGGGAATATACCAATGAACACTGTCGCTCAATCTCAAATACCCGTCTTGAACCAGCATCATCATCGCCATCCCCGTGAAGGTCTTCGATACAGAAGCCAATTGAAATAAATCGGCCGGTTTTAGGGAATCCAATTGTGAAAATGTGGCATAACCCATGGCCCCATAACAAATACTGTCGTTTTTGTGAAACAAATAGGTCCCATTGAAATTCCCCCAACGGTACATCCGACGAAAAAAGCTATCAATCTGAAATTCCGTGGTGTCGCTAAATCGCACGTAGTGCGACATATCATAAGGATCTTTAATGGGTTTTTTGGGTGGGTCACCCGCAGCAGCGCCACCGATCACCATGAGGGCAAGACATAAAAACAAGGATTTCACCCAAAACCACATGGTCACAAAAATAATTCATAAGAAAGGGGCTTTCCAGCCGTCTTAAACCAAGTTACTCACCCGATGAACGAGTGTCCTTTCAAGTAAAATTAAGGCACTTGGATGATCTTGTGCGTCTGAATGCAAATCCGCCATTGGGGATTTGATTTTACGTATTCAATCATTTTGGGCATGACTTTTTCGCGCTTATCCCATTCCGCTTGCAACAACAATGCACAACCTGGATTTACGGTTTGTGCCCATTGCTCTGCCCATTGAAAGTCTGAATCATTGAACACAATCACCTTGAGTTCATGGGCTCGCTGCATTTCTGCGTCCACAGGTTGTTTGAATTTCTTCGGCGAAATGCAAATCCAATCATAATCGCCTTGAAGCGGATAGGCTGCGGAGGTTTCTACGTGCACACGGTATCCTTTTTCTTTGAGTGCATCCACCAAACTCGAACAATCGTACATCGCCGGCTCACCGCCCGTGATTACCACCAACTGTGCGGGCGTTTGCTCCACCCATCCACAAATTTCAGTCGGTGAGTGAGTAGCATACCCTTCGGTTGGCCAACTCTCCTTTACATCACACCAAACACAGCCCACGTCGCAGCCCGCCAATCGCACAAAATACGCTGGCTTGCCCGCATGAACACCCTCGCCCTGGATGGTGTAAAAATGCTCCATCACAGGATATTTCATCACGCAAACTTCGCTTTGTACACTTCCAATGTATTCATCATCAACCCGGTAATGGTCATCGGACCTACCCCTTTGGGCACGGGCGTTATGGCACTTACTTTCTCAAAAACCGCCGCATAGTCTACATCACCGCACAAACGCCATCCACTCTTGCGAGAGGCATCGTCAACGCGTGTGGTTCCAACATCAATGATCACCGCACCCTCCTTCACCATATCCGCCGTTACAAAACTTGGTTTACCCAAACCCACCACCAAAATGTCTGCTTGGCGTGTAAATGAAGGCAACGCCTGCGTGCGACTGTGACACAAAGTTACGGTGGCATTTCCGTAGGGAGCAGCCGCTGAAAGCAGCATACTCATGGGGCGTCCAACAATGTTACTTCTACCCACCACAACAACATGCTTTCCACTGGCATCAATGCCATAGTGCTTCATCAACAAGGTGATACCATAGGGCGTGGCTGGCTTTACCCCCGCTTCATCTCCTTTGGCCAATTTCCCCATGTTGATGTCGTGAAATCCGTCTACATCTTTTCCGGGCAAAATTGCCTGGTTTACTTTTTCTTCTGAAATATGTTTAGGCAGCGGCAATTGAACAATCAAGCCATCGATGGTTTCATCGAGATTGATTTTTTCTATCTCTTGCAACAACTCAGCCTCGGTTATGCTTGCAGGGAATCTGCGAACATCGCCAGCGAAGCCCACTTCATCACAAGCCGTTTTCTTGGCACCCACATAGGTTTGACTTGCACCGTCCTCACCCACCAAAATAGCCACCAATCCGGGAGCGCGATGTCCTTTGGCTACATAAGCCTTTACCTCTTCCGCAATTTGCAAACGAATGGATGCGGCAGCAATGCTACCATCTAATACTAATGCCATAGACTACAAAAATACTAGGTATCCGCGTAACTAACCCCACGCTTGGCAGAATTTGCCAAAACCCAAAAATGTTTTACAATAATTGCACAATCAAAGCCCCATCACCGCCTTCTGCCTCCGTTTCGTGGTGATAACTGCGCACAAAATTCACGGTTTTCAACAGCGATTTCAGCCCCTTGCGCAAAATACCATCCCCCCTACCGTGCACAATTTTCAGCTGCGCATGTCCCAAAGAATACCCCTCCTCCAGCCAAAGCAGCACCTTTTGTGTAGCATCATCCATCCGCTGTCCGCGTACATCCAAACTCGTTTTGTAGTTCGACTGTCGCTCAACCCATTGATATCCGCCTGTGGCCCCTGTTTTTTGCGATTTTCCGCCAACTTTGGTTTTACTCAGCATCAGTTCCGTTACAGGCACCCACATTTTCACCACCCCAAAAGCCACCCAAACCTTGTCTTTTTTCACATCCAACACCTCACCCTGAGCCTCTGTAGCCAAGCTTTTCACCAACACACCAGGCACCAATTGCTTGATAGACGTGATTGGCAAAGCATCAGCCAAATGGGCTTTTCCTGGCGCTTCTTTCAACGATTCTGCGCCCTTCTTTCCGGTATTTTTTCCCGTTTTGGCACTGCCCGATTCAAAGTCCACCGAGCCCCTCAACCCTTCTGGCTTACCCCCTCCCACAACGGCACCCGTATCAACGGCCGTTTTGTATGCACCCAACTTGTTTCGCGCCTTCAACGTAGCTTCCTTCTCTGCCCCGTGTTCTCGAATGGCGCGAATGGTGTTTTCGATTTGTTGGTTGGTATCGGCCAATAACTTCTTTGCTTCGTCTCTGGCTGCCGATAAATATTCTTGTCGCTTCGACTGCAATTTATCTTTCAACGATTGATACGAGGCTGTCAGTTCCTCCAAATGCTTCAGCTTATCCTCATAGGCCTTCACCTGCTGCAACAACTGCTGATTTTGTCGCTCCAAGGAAAGCATCAAGTCCTCCGTTTTACCCATCTGCTTGCCCGCCAAGGTTTTAATCCGATCGATCCAATGGGTATCGAAACCTGTTTTGCGCATCAATTCCAACGCAAATGAAGAACCCGGCTTCCCCACAACCAAATGATACAAGGGCTTCAACGCATGGGCATCGTAAGCCATAGAGGCCTGCACCACTTCCCCATATCCCATACCCCACTCACGCAACTGAGAGAAGTGTGTGGTAGCAATAACGAAAGACCCCTTCGAGAGCAATTGTTCCAACACTGCCTGGGCGATAGGCGCTCCGAAGCGAGGATCCGTTCCAGCACCTATTTCATCCATACCAATCAACGACCGGTCGGAGGCATGCTCTAGCAAATTTTTCAGGTGCTGCAAATGCGCCGAAAATGTACTCAAGCCCTGTTGAATATCCTGACCATCGCCACAATCGATACCCAGGTAATCCAAGATGCCAAACCTACTTTCGGGATCGGCGGTTACAAACAAGCCGCACTGAACCATGTACTGCAGTATTAAAACTGTCTTTAGCACCACCGACTTTCCGCCGGCATTTGGACCGCTCACCACCATCACCCTTTGCTCATTGAGCTCCAAAGAAAGTGGAATCGCTTCCTTTTTCTGTGTTTTTAACTCTTTCCGTAATACGGGATGAATCCCCCTTCTCAAGGTAATTTGCGGACGTTCGCTGACCTTGGGTCGCTCAGCACCCTCCCTCGCACACCAATCAAATTTGGCCAAGGCAAAATCCATGTGCACCAAACGATCCATCATGACTTGCAAATCGAATTGATAGGGCGACAATTCCGCCGTTACCAAACGCAAAATACGCTCACGCTCCCTGCGCCTTTCTGCAAACAACTCCTTCAATCGGTTGTTCATCTCCAGCATTTGGGTGGGCTCTACGTACAATACTTTTCCGGTGGCCGATATGTCTTTAACAAATCCTTGAACCCGACGCTTAAACTCGGCCAAAACAGGAATCACCAAACGCTCTTCCCTGACAGTAACATCGGTTTCTGCGGTAAATCCTTGCGATTTCCAGTCGCGAAAAATGCCACGCATCACATTTCTTGCCTCACCCTCTAAGCGCTGAATTTCTTGAGAAAGTTTGGCATATTGCGGGGTTGCACGCACCGATATTTGGTTAAATTCATCGATAACCCGACCTACAATCGCCGCGATTTTTTTGGTATAGTCTTCGTTGGGCAGCTCGGCCGACAACAAAGCCCAAAAATCGGCGCGCAACTGCACGGTGGTCGCCAACTTTTGATAGGTTTGGGTTGCTGCCAAAATGGCCGCGAGGGCCTCTTCTTCCAAATAAAAATTCTCGATGCCCAAATGAGGCAAATACGCATGGATATCCTCGCCTTGAAATTGCAAAACACTGGGCGAAAATTCGTTGAGCTGGTGAATCTGATCCAAAAAATCCAATTGCAGCATCACCGCCTCATAGGTTGTTTGCATTTCCCATTTGGCAACCAAATTTTGGGTTGAGGGGTATTTACAGCGCTCGGCAATGGACGAACGAATGCCATCGAACCCAACTATGCGCTCAAAATCGGATGGGTATTTCACCTGCGGCCCTTTCTAGCGTTCAGTTCAGCCACCTGCATCTGGGTGATTACTTTTTCCATGAGTGCCGTAAACGCCTCGGGGTCGGCCTTCAGCCGAAGCAACTCTGCCTTGAAATCGGCGTATGAAACCTTGTGTTTGGCACAGACAAAATTGTAATGAGACTGCCAAAGCGAGTCGGGCAAAGCGGCATAATTATATTTTATTTGGTTGCCCGCCTCCAGCAACATCACATCACACATGAGATCAACCATCTTTTTCTCTTCCACGCGGGCTTTGGGCGCACAAGAAACCCAGGCACTGATGATGACCATTCCCAGCATGATTCGTTGAAAGCGTGATTGATTTTTCACAGAATTACAAAATTACAACAATCGCGGCGGTAATTTTGTTGCACCCACGCGAGAATCCCATGACCCATTTAACTTCCATCGCAAAAAACATCGCACACATTCAACAGCAGCTGCCACCACATTGCAAACTCATCGTGGTGAGCAAATATCGAGAAGTTGTCGAGATACAAGCGGCCTACGATTGCGGACATCGCGCCTTTGCCGAAAATCGCGTCCAAGCACTATTAGAGCGGGTGGAAGCACTGCCCAACGACATAGAATGGCACCTCATCGGACATCTGCAAACCAACAAAGTGAAATACATAGCGCCCTTCATTTCTATGATTCACGCGGTAGATAGCCTCAAACTGCTCCAAGAAATCAACAAAGAAGCTGCAAAAAACCAGCGCGTCATCCCATGTCTTGTCCAGTTACACGTTGCGCAGGAAGAAACCAAATTTGGCCTCGACCCCTTAGAAATTGACGCTTTTATGGTATCAGCAAAACAAGAACCTTTGGATCATGTGCGCTTGTTAGGACTCATGGCGATGGCCAGCAACACCGACAGTCAACAGCAAATTCATGCTGAATTCCAGCAGGTGTCCGACACATTCAAAAAAGTAAAGGCATCGCATTTCGCGCAGGACGACGCCTTTTGCGAACTATCGATTGGTATGAGTTCTGACTATCCGATTGCCATAGAACACGGATCAACGCTGATTCGGGTTGGCAGCGCGGTGTTCGCTCAATAATCAGTTGGGCGCCCGACTTAGTAATTGTTGAGCATCATTGGCATGATGAGCATGGTAATGTCCTCATCGCGCTCGTTTTCATTTGGGATCACCAAACCCGCACGGTTAGGGGCCGACAAACGCAATTGAACCTGATCGCCATCGAGGGTACTCAACATTTCCTTCAAGAATTTGGCATTGAAGCCAATTTCCATGTCGTTCCCTTCAAATTCACAAGGAATACGCTCTTGGGCTTCATTGGCCATTTCGATGTCTTCCGCACTGATGGTTAACTCGTTGCCGGTAACTTTAAATCGCACCTGATACGTAGTTTTGCTAGCGAAAATGCTGATACGATTGATAGAACTCAACAAGGCCATCCTAGAAATGGTAATCACGTTGGGGTTTTCTTGGGGAATAACCGCAGCGTAATCGGGATATTTTTCATCGAGCAAACGACAAATCAAACGGGTTTCTCCGAAGGTGAAGTATACGTTGGAACGGTTGTAGTCCACCACAACAGGGGTTTCGTCGTTCGGCAACGCAGTTTTCAACAAATTCAAGGGCTTTTTGGGGATCAAGATGCTGTCTTCCACGCCTGTATTCACATCTTTGCGGGTCAAGCGCACCAATTTATTGGCATCGGTGGCCACAAAATTCACTGAATTGCCTTTCATCTCTAAATACAAACCGGTCAAGTTCAACCGCAACTCATCGGAGCCGGCTGCAAACAAGGTTTTGGAGATTGAGCGCAACAACACGTTGGCTGGAATGGTAAAACTTCCATCGGCATTGGATTCTGGCAAAGCGGGGAAATCCACCCCATCTTGTCCGGCCATTTTGTAACGACCATTGCTGTTCACCACTTCAATCCCAAACGTTTGGGTATCCACGTTGAACGTTACCGGCTGATCGGGCAAAGAACGCAGGATGTCGATCACCATTTTGCTGGGTACCGCCACTTTCATGTTTTCCTTGCACTCCACCTGCATGCTGGTTGTCATACTGGTTTCTAGGTCAGTACTGTAAATCCGCAACTGATTGTGGCTGATGTCGAACAGAAAGTTCTCCAAAATGGGAATAATGGGTTTCGACATGATGGCACCGTTTACGGTTAACAAGTGCTGCAAGAGGTCGCTGGATGGCGCTATGAAATTCATGATTTATTCGGAGTTTTTATGGTTTTCCTTATTTACAAACTTATTGTATCTTCAGCTACAGAAATTCACATTGTTCAAACTTTTATGAACACTATTCGTCTTTGTCCTCTGGTTTTTCTTCTTCCACAATCACAAAAACGTCTTCATTGTCTTTTTTCATGAGGTATTTCTCACGGGCATAGCGCTGCAAGTTGCGATCATTGCCAAACAGGTATTGCTTTTGTTGGGCCAACTGGGCGATGGCTTTTTTGTGTTCTTCGATATTTTCTTCAAGCGCATCGATCTCTCTGGCGATTTTGTATCGGTAAAACAAATTATTCATGTCGAAAAATGCCATCCAAATGGCAAAAAACCCGAACAAGATATAATAGCGGAAGCGAAACAGCGGATGCAGCATAACACAACAAATTTGCTCAATTTTTCAGATTATCCAACCCCACTTTTCGGGGCTGTGCGATAATTTGTACTATTTTCGAGGTCTGCATGAAAAACCCCTTTCTACTGTTGGTATTCACGGCCATTTTGGCGGCCTCATTTGGGTTGGGGGGCTGTGGTGAAAAGCAGCGTGCTGCCGGCAAAAACCAAATCGTGTGGATAAAGAACGCTTACGCGCAGTTTTTTCGCTTGGGCTATACTGCTTCTGACAGTTTTTTGGAATTGTTCGCCGATGAAAACGGAGAGAAAGTCATCGGTAAATTTCATTGGGGCAAATCCAGCCATGTAAGCGGCTACCAACCACGGGGTTCAATGGCCCGAATTGTTAGTTTATCGTCCATACAATCCAGCATGTTGGCGGAGCTCAGCGCTCACAAAACCTTGGTTGGTGTTGAATCTCAGAAATACATCGCCCACCCAAGTTTATCGGGTACTCCTGAGCTAAAACGGCTCGCAGAAGTGGCACCAGACGGCCCCATCATCCCCGAAAAATTGGCTTTGTGCAGTCCCACGATCGTTTTGGGAACCCTCAGCAGCATCGATGATAAACAGACCATAGAGCGACTCAGTCTGAACAAATTTTCTGTCTATTGGTGTCAAAACCACCTAGAAAACCACCCCTTAGGTAGGTCAGAATGGCTCATTGCCCTGGGATGGATCTGCGGCAAACCCACCCAAGCCCAAGAAAAATTTAACCGCATCCGTGCCGATTACGAATCGCTGGTTGAAAAGGCCAAGGCAATAAAATCGGAAACACCAACGGTGATCACCAACTGTGTGTACAATGGCATTTGGTTTGTCCCGCAGTTTTCCTCCTTCGTTTCACAGCTAATTCGGGATGCGGGCGGAAAGCCGATCAGCGCCGAGGCGGGCAGTGGCAGCAATGTCATCAGCATAGAGAAAGCCGTTGGATTGTTTGCCCAGGCCGACATTTGGATAAACACCGATCTATGCATTTCCCTGAATTGTTTGAGGTCGAGCGACCCCCGGGTGGCGCACATAAAGGCCTTTCGCCAGGGCAGGGTTTATCATTTCAACAAACAATTACAAACCAATGGCAGCAATGCCTACTGGGACATGGGGTGTATCTACCCCAACCGAATTTTGAGCGATTTGTTCCACATTTTCCAGAACAACTTGCAATCGGATTCCTTGAACTACTACGATATTTGTCGGTGAGCAACCCCAAACGCATGCAAGATCACAAACCACGTATTTCTCAGGCCTCCAAGGTGAATCGCCGCGGCCGCAGGCCGCGGCTAACCCTACTGCTGTTGGCAATCTTCGGCTTGGTCATATTCGTGGATCTTGAACCATTCTCGCCCCGGTGGGACCTCCCCGGTGCCAATGCAATCTTCTGGGACCTCCATTTTCCCCGCGTTATGGCAGCCGCCATCGGCGGCATCGCACTGGCCTGGAGCGGCCTGATGATGCAAACCCTGTTCAGAAATCCCCTGGCAGGCCCCTTCCTCATCGGCATCACCCCCGGAGCAACATTTGGCGTAGCCATCGTAACCTACCTTGGATCCCAAATCGGACTCGATGATAGTTGCACCTCCTTCGCCCTGCAACCCCTCGCTGCGCTCGGGGGCGCCTTCTTGGTACTGTCAATCCAACTCGCACTGCACAAAAAACTCACCCAACTGCACGCACTCCTGCTCGTAGGTCTCGTCCTGGGTTACTTCTTCGGCGCCGCCGTGGACATCATCACCCAAACCGCCCAAGCACAACAAGTAAAACAATTTGTGATGTGGGGCATGGGCGGATTCGACCGCGTCCTCCCCTCCCAACTCCCCATCTTGGCGGTTTCTGCCAGCATTGGATTGGGCATCCTGCTCCTAAACCGACATGCATTCAATGCCTACTTACTCGGGGATATTCACGTAGAAAGTGCCGGAAAATCAATCAAAAACCTACGCTTGTGGCTCATCATCGGCAGCGCAAGCATGGCCGCCATCGTCACTGCCTATTGTGGACCTGTCTCCTTCGTTGGCCTCATCGCACCGCATATCTCCCGCAAAATCAATGCTACCGAATCCCATGGCCCCAACATCCTTACCACAGCTTTTGCTGGAGCTGCCTTAACCCTCACCGCCGATATCCTCGCCAATCAATTGATCGCCAACAGCATACTCCCCATCAACGCCATCCTGTCTATCATTGGCGCCCCAGTGGTCATCTTCATGCTAGCCCGCAAATAAGCCTTTACTCCAAACGCTCCTGCTTGATGATGTGGTCGATCTGATAATCCAACACCGGATCGTATTCCTGCTTCAAATTGTGTCCGTAAAAACTGCCAAACGCCTGCCAAAATAAGGCTTCGGTGGTTCCGCGATAATTTTTCATGATCTCCCAACTCGTCTTGCCCGTTTCGCGGTGCAACAACTTCATCAGCACCTGCCCCTCCCCAATGGTCATGTTCTTCAATTGCTCCATGTACATCTGTTTGATGCTTTCCTCGCACTGCTTGATGTACTTTTTGCGCTCCCGTCGATTCTGAATGGTGTTCAACTTATCTTCCATCGCACGCATTTTCATGGCCGCCATCTTCGCGTAAGGCATTGTCTTTATTACCCTCCGCTTCAAAATCTGATATTCCTTCTTCCGCTGTTCGTCCATACTGCCCGAAATCAAGACCGGATCCATCCGACGAAAATCACTGGTCTCTATGGTGTCTACCTTCTCCGGTTCAGACGAGCCCCAAATCTGAGCCCGCAATCCCATCGAACTGAAAAAAAGAAATAAAACGAGACTCCCTTTTAAACTTTTCATGTCTTGATACGTCTAATCAGCGCTTGATTCGAACTGGGGTTTTATGGGGTTTCTGCCCGACCATATCCAGCCCAACACCCCAAACAACATCAGTGCCAAAGAAATCATTTGGGCTTGACTGAACGAAAAACCCGCCACGTCATACAAACTCTCTCCGTGTTCACGGATCGATTCGATGAGCATCCGCTCTAAGCCCGCCATCATCATGTAGGCCGAAAACAGCTGAAAAGGCGCCAAAGACCATTTGCGCAAAACAAACCACAACAAAGCAAACAAACCCAATGCCATCAAGGCTTCATACAAGGGAGTGGGATAAACCGGCACCGACAACTGATAGCAATATTCACCCGAACAGCCCGGGATCATTTCCATGCCCGCGGAAGCGTAATCTTTGCCTAACACATTGTGGGGATATTTATAAGCCCAGGCCCAGTCGGGCAGTCCGGGATTAGGTTTCACATTCGCGATGCCCCAATCACCATCTCCGGAGAAATGACAACCGAAACGCCCCAATCCATAACTCAACATCATCGCAGGACCGCCCGCATCAAACACATGACGCCAATGCATTCCATGCTTTTGGGCATACCAAATCACCCCGGCAGCACCACAAATGAGCCCGCCGTAGAACGTCCACCCACCACTGGTCAACAAATCCACCAACAGGGTTTCCCAATGAATTTCGCTGGGCGTTTCCAACAAGTGGAATACTTTCGCCCCCAAAAAACCACTGAGCAGAGCAATGGTGGTGATGTTCGACATCCGCACAGAGGCATCCATCTCCACGATGGTTTCGGAAGGGGTTTCTCTGCGTTGTTTTTTATCGGCAACCCAAGTCCTCCAGAGTGAAAACGACATCGCACCGATACCAAACAACCAACTTCCCTCGGTGGAAAACACATGGTCTTGGGGAGAAAACCCATCGCCCGTTTCCACCATCAGGTAGAGAATTTTGTATCCGAAAACGAACGACATCAATCCATTGATTAAATATTCGCTGCGATCCACCCCTACGCCGGTCACCTGTTTCACTTTGACCTTGGCAAAATCTCCCAACAGCGTTTTACGCGCAAACTCAGTAGACATCGCCCAATAAGCCGCGCCAATGCTGAGGGCAACGAAAAAACCGAACGTATTAACGACTTTCAAAAAGGGCAAGGAAATCCCTGTGAGATCAAACAAGAAATGATAGAGGGTTGGAAACACAGGTGCAAGTTAATGACCAACCGCCGCGTAATCAAATTCGGCTTGTACCCATCCTTCGGGATTCAGGGAGGCCAATTGCACATCCACCACGGTATTCACCAACAGCGGATCATAATCCGTAGCCACTTTGATGTAGTTATCGGTGAATCCAAACATCACCCCACGGCGTTCTTCCTCTTCAAACAAAACGGGTCTGCGGGTACCCAAATGCGCCCTATAAAAGGCCATACGCTTCTTTTCGCTGAGGCCGCGCAACATTTCTCCGCGTTCCATTCTCACTTTCACGGGCACCACCTCCTTCATTTTCTTTGCGGTGGTATTGGCACGCTCAGAATAGGGAAACACGTGCAGGTAGGAAATGTCCAATTCGTTCAAAAAGCGATAGGTTTCGAGGAAATGCTCTTCCGTTTCACCCGGAAAGCCCACGATCACATCCACACCGATACCACAATGCGGCATCAGTGATTTAATTTTCTCGATGCGCGAGCGGTACAAATCGCTGAGGTATTTGCGACGCATGCGGGTCAAAATTTCATCGCTCCCACTCTGCAATGGTATGTGAAAATGCGGCACAAAACGTTGGCTGTGCGACACAAATTCTATGATTTCATCGGTGAGGAGATTGGGTTCTATGCTGCTGATGCGATAGCGATCTACGCCTTCAACCGCATCAATGGCCTTAACCAAATCGAAGAAATTCTGGTCGTGCTCCACGCCAAAATCGCCCAGATTCACCCCGGTTAATACGATCTCTTTGGCCCCCTGCTGCGCGGCTTCTTCCACCAATTTCAGGGTATCAACCACATTGGCACTCCGGCTTTTGCCCCTGGCCAATGGAATGGTACAAAAACTACAAAAATAGTCGCAACCGTCTTGTACCTTCAAAAAGATCCGCGTGCGATCGCCCACACTGTAGCCGGGCACAAAGGTGTTGACTTCTTTGATGGGCGCATTGTGAACCAGCGCTTTGGGTTCCTTCACCAAAGTGTGAAGGTGATCGATCAATTGAAACTTTTCGGCCGCACCAAGCACCATATCAACACCCGGAATTTGGGCAATTTCTTGGGGCTTGAGTTGGGCGTAACAGCCAATGACCACAACATAGGCTTCTGGATTTTGCTTGAGCGCTTCCCGCACCACCTTTTTGCATTTGCGATCGGCATGATCGGTAACGCTGCAAGTGTTGATCACATATAAATCAGCGCCCTCTTGAAATTCCCGTTTCTCGAATCCCGCTTTGGTCAATTGCTGTCCGATGGCACTACTCTCTGCAAAATTAAGTTTGCATCCAAGGGTATAAAAGGCCACGGTTGACATAGGAATACGGAACTACAAAGGTACAAAATCCTTGCTGGCTTAAAAAACCAGGGCAAACTCGAGACTCCATGTACCAATCATTTGCGGGGTACCGGGCTTTTCTTTCAGCGGATCAGTGGTCGGCGAAATCAATTCAACTTCTTGATCCCCTACACCGTCGTTGTCGGTATCCACCAAACCTCTTAGTAAAAAATTATTATTGAGGTTGAGCAAACCCATCTTCATCGACATTGAATACCCCATCGATTCACCCCGGTACTGGTAACCCACCACGGCTTGCAAATCGCACATTTTCAAGGGCAATCGATCCCATTCTTTGATGGAATTGTAGGTTTCAGTTGCAGTTGCCAGAGGACGTTTCTGCGGACCCACGTATAACACCGAGTTGAAATTATAGGCAAGTTGAACCCCAGCTTGAAGTTGCTTAATTTGTTTGTCGCGCTGCTTCGACAAGCGATAGTTTACCAACAGGGGCAAATCCAAACTCATCAAGCTTATTTTGGTGTAAGCAGAATTGATGGCTGTATCGGTGGCTTTGGCGTTGGCAAAATTGCTGCCGCGCATTCTCAGATCCAAGCCCGATTGAAAGCCCCAAGGTGATGGTTTTTTCTCGGGATTAGTATGAATATACAGGCCGGCCATAAATCCAACGGTAGGACGGGGATTCTGCAATTTCCCGCCGTACATGGAATTAATGCCCAAACCCATTTTTAACCCGTAATTCTGTCGACCTTCGTAATCCAAATCAGATACGGCTTGTGCTTGCAGGTGAGCAGCACCAAGAAACAAAGTGACGAGGGATAGAATTCGGTTTATTCGCATACAGGGTTAAATTTCTTTGCCTTTCAGTGCCGCAGAAACAGCCACATCCATCAATCGCTCGGCAAAAGGACGGGTATAATCGTTCAATTCCGTCACCGCCGCGAGGATGCTGTCTTTGTCGCCACGCTCTGCCAATAGACACGACAATGTAAAAATCCGTTGTTTGGTGCCTTCCATTTCATTTTCATTGAGCAGGTTGGCATTCTTTTCGATAAACCGTTCGGCCAAATACACCAATTGCTGTCCTTCGTTGATGGCCTCTTGGTGCAATCGGGCAGCCACATCTTCTTGTGCATGTTGAAATCCGGCAAGCAACATGGCTTCTACTTGATCATCAGTGAGGCCGTATTGGGGTTTAATATCGATTTGTTGTGCCACACCGCTGCGCAATTCTTTGGCGGAAACTTTGAGCAAGCCATCTGCATCGAGGGCAAAGGCCACTTCAATTTTTGGGAATCCTGCGGGCATGGCTGGGATGCCTTTAAGGATAAACTCACCCAATTTGCGGTTCTGGGCTACGAGTTCTCTTTCGCCTTGATAAACGCTGATTTTGAGGTTTACTTGTCCGTCGATTGAGGTCGTGTATTCCCTACCCACTTTGCAGGGAATTTTGTTGTTTCGGGGGATGAGCACATCCATGAGGCCACCGGCGGTTTCAATGCCGAGACTCAGGGGGGTAACATCCAGCAGCAAAATATCTTTGCGATTTCCGGCCAACACATCGGCTTCGATGGCGGCTCCGAGCGCTACAACTTCATCGGGGTTGAGGGTATCATTGACGGAAACGTGAGGGAACTGAGATTCCAAGAGGGTTTTAATCTGGGGGTAGCGCGTGGAGCCGCCCACCATCACTACAGCGTCGATGTTTTCGGGTTTCAAGGAGGCATCGCGCAGGGCGGCCGCAATGCAATCTTGGGTTTTTTGAAGGACTTCCTTTGCGGCCGCCTCCAAACCCGTATAGTCTAAGGTAAGCGAAACAGCAGAGCCATCGAGCAGGGTAAATTCACAAACAAAGATTTGTTGAGGGTCCTTGCTCAACGCAATTTTTGCCTCCTCAGCCACCAACCGCAAACGCTGAATATCGCCCGCAGCCGTCACCCCCTGTAGCGCAGGATGCAACTGTTGCCAGTGCCTCATCACCGATCGGTCAATATCATCCCCTCCCAGTGCAGTGTCGCCTTTGGTCGCCAGCACATCAAATACCCCGTCTTCTATTTGTAATACCGATACATCAAAAGTACCACCACCCAAATCGTACACCAACACAGTATGCACCTCATCGCGATCCAATCCCAACCCGTAGCTCAAACTGGCTGCTGTTGGCTCATTTACAATGCGTAATATTTCCAAACCTGCCAACTTTCCGGCATCGCGCGTAGCTTGTCGCTGTGCATCATTGAAATAGGCCGGCACCGTCACCACTGCCTGATTCACCTCGGCGTTCAACGCATTTTCCGCCTTCACTTTCACGGCCTTCAATATAATGGCACTGAGTTCGATGGGGTTGTAGTATTTGCCATCTACCTCAATTTTCACCATGGAATCATTGTCCTCGTCGATGATCCGATAACCCAAATAAGCCTGATAATTAACAATGTCTTTGTAACTGCGTCCCAGCAATCGCTTCACACTGAAAATGGTGCGTTCAGGCTCGGTAATCAATCCGCCTTTGGCCAAAACGCCCACACGAGCCTCCCCACCGGGCAACAACCCAATCACCGAAGGCACCAATGCGCCAAGCTCATCACTGATTACCTCAGCTTGTTTGCTTACCGGATTCACCCAAGCCACCAAACTGTTGGTTGTACCCAAATCAATGCCTACCACCACTTGCGGCTTTGCCACTTTCCCCGATAAATCTATTTTAATCTTGGCCATCTAACACGCTGTTACTCGCTACAAAGTTAGGGCGTAAAACAATGATTTGGGAAAGGGAATTTCATCACTTCCTGACATTATTATGACCAAATCCTTACAATACAAACAACCCCTTTTTTCTGGGTGGCGGTAATTTTGCCTCACTAAAAAATCATGAAAAAATCACACATCATTCTGGGCACAGTGATTGCAACACTGTGCAGTGGGGCTTTGAAGGCGCAAACGGTAGTTTCCGACTCTGTAGCAATGGGCGCTGGATATGGCAAAGCGGTTTATTACAACATTCGTACGGGTGCAGAATCTGCGGTTCCGATGGAGCGGTGGCATTTTTCGCACACCACCGTTTCTCGAGACAATTGTATTCGCGTGAACCACATGGGCGGTGTAGAGGTGTTTGCTTATCCCAAGGGCGATAAGACCCAATTTTCACAGTTCGATACCACGGGATGGGCTAGTTGGACGAAATACTACAACGACATTCACGTACACGAAAAAGGGGCCTTGAACCAGTCTCCCAACGCTGCCAACATGTGGGATTTCAGCTGGGGTGTTTATGACCCTACCACCAAAGAAGTTACCGGCGATTCTCTCTACCTATTTGTCATTACCCACCCCGGCGTTGGCACCGGCAAATCATTCATCAAATTTTTGCCCATCAAACAAAATCCCAGCGGCGATTTCATCTTCCGCACCGCCATGGTCGATGGTACCTTTGATAAAACCGATACGCTGTTGCAAAGCAGTGCTGCGGGTAAAAGTTATAAATACTACTCATTCGGTGTAGGCGATGTTTATCCAGAGCCCAACCGCGAAGAGTGGGATTTGTTGTTCACCCGTTACTACGCATTAACAACCCCTCCCGGCGGCGGAACGGCGGTCATGTACCCCACCATGGGTGTTGAAAGCAAGCGTGGAACTCGCGTGGCCAAAGTAACCGACTACAATTGGGACATGATCGCATCGAGTCCATCGCAGGCAATCGCAGGAATAAAAATCCCAGGAACACCCTCAGAATTGAACAAAGACTTGACCCGCATTGGGGGTGATTGGAAAGCGTTCAACAATGCTACAGGCAGGTGGACAATCCAAACCAACTGGAACTACGTGATAGAAAGTGTACGTAACATCACCGGCAGAGCCGATACAGCATACTACATGCTATCGTTCACCGGCTTCACCGGTTCATCGCGCGGCGAAAGCCAATTCCGCAAATTGCTATTGACACCAACTGCATCAGCCCGCACCGAAACCAAACAAATTGAAGTGAAATTGTTCCCCAATCCGGTTCAAAACAACTTGATGATTTGGGCCCCCGATTTTAAGGCCTTGTCTACGGTAAACATCGTGGCCGCCGATGGTCGAATCGTTTCACAGAAAACCATCGATTTCAGTGCAGAAACCTCAGTAAATTTGGATGTTACTGGTTTGGCACAAGGTAGCTACTGGTTGCAAATCAACAGCGACAAAGACCGCGTTAATTTGCCGTTTATAAAACACTAATTCCGCATGCGGAACGCGCTTCTTTGGTTGATCGGGATTGCTCCCGCAGTGCTTTTTTCCCAAAGCAAAGACACCCTGCACGATTTGCAGGTGTTAGACCCTGCGAGTGTATCCTGTTCCATCAAAGGCATTGCCGCCAGCGGTGCCACGGAGCAAGTAAAAATCATTGGCGCCCAAACCATCAAAGAGATGGGTGCCCAAAATGCCGCGGAGGTTCTTCAGAACCAAAGCGGCATTTTATTGAATCAGGATGCCCAACTAGGAACGGGTATTTCCCTGCAAGGCCTAAGCGGACAGTCGGTCAAAATCATGATCAATGGAGCGCCCTTAGCCGGGCGCCTGAATGGAAATATCGACATTTCTCAAATCCCCACGAATCAAATCGAACAAATTGAGATCATTGAAGGACCAATGAGCGTGTTGTTCGGTTCCGACGCCATGGGTGGCATCATCAACATCATCACCAAACAACCCCAAACGGTTCGCACCGAATCCGCGGCGCGCTTTTACCTCGATGGCAGAAGCAATACCAACCTCGATGTGGATGTCTCTATTCCGGTGAATCAGCAGCGTTCCACGGTGCAATTGTTTGCAGGTCGACATTTCTTCGGGGGCATGGATTTCGATACCCTCACCCGCGGCTACGATTGGAAACCCAAAACCAAATATTTTGGGGGAGTTGGATACCGTTTGAGCGGCAATAATTTCCGGCACGATATCCGCGCCAACCACTTTTACGAAAACATGCTGGACCGCAGCAATGCGGAATACAACCTCATCACAGTAACCGGCTACAACAATCGTTTTTTCACCCAGCGCAGCGATGTCGCGGTGCAGAGCAACGGCAAATTCAGTGTTGGCAACAAAACCATCAACGCCAAATTCAACAACAGTTGGAACGGCTACCATCGGCACAACACCATCATCAAAAGAAATTTGGTTACCGGCAATGAGACGCCTTCATTTATTGGCGAGCGCGATACTACCCGAAACCACCTTTTCAATGCACGTGGCTTTTTTGAAATCGAAAAAAAGCTAATTCAACGCAATTCGCTCATGTTGGGCTACGACGCAAACCACGAACTCCTATCGACTGGAAAGATCCGTGAACCCAAAAGCATGACAGACATTGGATTGTTCGTTCAAGGAAAATGTAAACCCAACAATCAGTGGCTGATCCAGCCCAGTTTGAGGGGAAATTTCAACTCCCGATTTGGTGAGCCCATTCTAACATCAACACAAAATCTGCGATTCACCCCCATCATTCCGGCCTTGCAAACCCGCTACAAAATTGGCAACTCCATGTGGCGTATGTCATACGCCAAAGGGTATCGCGCTCCCAGCTTAAAAGAGTTGTATTTCTTGTTTGTGGATATCAACCACAACGTGCGCGGCAACGAACAACTAAAAGCAGAGGTGGCCCACAATTTCATGGCCTCTTATAAATATCGCCATTCTGTAAATCGAGCCAACCCATACTTGCAAGGGCATACCCATCCAAACAGCAACCGAAGGGCATTGACTTTTGAGTTGAATACACGGGCATTTTACAACCGGGTATCTCAGCAAATTCAACTCGCAATGCTCGATCAGAACACCCAACTTTATCAATATATCAACATCGGAAAGATTCAGAGCAAGGGCGTAAATCTCGACATAGACATCAGCCATGTGCATCGCTTTTATGCCAAGTGGATCACATTTGCAACCTTGGGCGCCGACTGGATTAACACGCGCAGTCAACTGTCGGACACCAACGATTGGCAAGGTTTCAACACCCTGCAAGGCAAGTTCAACCTGAAACTCAATCACACCAAATCCCAAAGCAGTGCGCAGATTTTCTGTCGATACAGCGGCACCACCCGCGGCTTTTTGGCCAACGGCAGCACCTATAAAATCTCACCTTATACCCTCGTTGATTTCAACGTCAATACCACGATCTCCAAAAACTCAAAATACCCCCTGTTGTTACAAGCGGGGTGTAAAAATGTGTTCAATGTGACCCAGCTTCAAGGTCAGGCCGGCGGCGGAATCCACGGAGGCAATGGGATGCTTAACATTTCACCCGGAAGGGCCTTATTTTTGTCCATTAGTTTCCAATTTCCATGATACGCCGTAAAAACATCGTACTTGTAGCCTTGCTTGCAGCCGCCTTTTTTACCGCTTGTGAAAAACCGGAACCCCTGTATCCACTACCCAAAACTTCCGTGGGGGTGCAATCGCAGATTTTTGCGATGGGGGAAACTTATGCCAATCAACTGTGGTTTGATTTCGCCACACAAAAAACAGAAACCAATGCGTTTGGCCTCTGGCACATGGGCTTTTCTTGCGACCCCAATCAGCCCCGCGTTTGCATCAACGGCGGTATCAGCGCCAGCTTCGGGGTGGCCAAGTTCTCTGGAAACAGCTTCGGAAAAATCACAACCGATAGCCTGAAAAAAGCAACCTGGTACTTCGACAATCCCAATGGTGATGCGGACTCCTCTGCCTTTCCGATGGCTTTCTCAAAAAAAGGGGGACAGTGGGAGATTGGCAATTACACCTATGTGATAGACCTGGGCGATAAAATCAAAGACAGCACCCGCTATGTGCAACTCAAATTCAACGGATGCAAGCCCGGACAAACATACGAGTTCGAATACGGTAATGTGAATCAAAAAGGCAACTATCAGAAACAACTCATGCCGATAGATCCCGCCAAGAATTTTATGTATTACCAGTTCCTTGAGCACCGCATCGTGGAGAATGAGCCCATGAACAATGATCGGTGGGACATACTTTTCACCACCTACAAAGAAAGCGTGCCCGATGCCAATGGCGTTCAATACCCTTACGTGATTCGGGGCGTGCTCATCAACACGAAAAAAGTGGAAGTGGCCGAACTCCACAAGGCAGACTTTAATGCCATTAATAAATCTTATGCCATGGGGGCTATCTACACGCGAAAACAAGATGAAATTGGCTATGATTGGAAACAATACGATCAAGCTGCTGAGCGATATACCATGGTCCCGGGCCGCGTATATCTGCTAAAAACGAGCGATGCTTACATCAAAGTAAAATTTGTGGATTTCTATGATGACCAAGGCAAGAAAGGCTACCCCAAAATGGCTTGGGAAATTTTGCAATAACCTTTCCTGGGTTTTTTTGTTGAATTGGTGTAATGTCATTTTTATTTCTCGATTTTTTGGATAATTTGCAGTCAACAAATCGGTATTCCGATGCGATGTCTAACCCAAAAAATCTCCATCATGAGCAACAAGAAAAACGACAAAGGCAAATGGTTCCACAAGTTACACCAATTGCAAAAACGCATGACCCGAATGACCTCCAACGAAGGCCACTCCGCCGACAAATTGGCCATCAGAAAATCTCGAGTCCGAACCTTGTTAAATCAAATTAAAGGAAGGGGCAAAGCGTACGTCCCGCCAATAGACATAGAACCCAATTTACAGTGAAACATATCATTCTGTCCATCACCTTGGCCGCCGCTGCACCTGCTGTATTGGCACAACACGAAAATCACAACCACACAGCCACCACCCCTGCCCCGAAGGTGGCTGAAGCACATTTGAAAAATTTGCGACAGCTCACCTTCGGGGGCGATAATGCTGAGGCCTATTGGAGTTTCGATAGCAAAGCCATCACCTTCCAAAGCAACTACAAACAATGGGGTGTTGAGTGCGATCAAATCTTTACCTCACCCGTGAAAAAGATGGGGAAAGACACCGCTCGCAAATCTGCCATGGTGAGCACCGGCTTGGGTCGTACAACCTGCTCCTATTTCATGCCCGACAACAAACACATTTTGTATGCCAGCACGCATGAAGGCGACAGCGCTTGTCCGCCAAACCCCGAATCCAACGGCAAATATGTTTGGGCCATATACCCAGATTTTGACATCTATGTGGCCGACCTTAAAGGGAACATCACCCAGAAACTCACCAATACCCCGGGCTATGATGCAGAAGGAACCGTTTCTCCCGACGGGAAATCTATTGTCTTCACCAGCACACGCAGCGGTGATTTGGAATTGTGGGTCATGGACATCGACGGTAGCACCCAACGACAGGTAACCACGGGCCTGGGATATGATGGCGGTGCGTTTTTCTCGCCAGACTCCAAGAAATTAGTTTTCCGAGCCAGCCGCCCCCAAACGGAAGAGGAAATCACCAAATATAAAGATTTGTTGAGTCGCGGTTTGGTTGAACCCACCAACATGGAAATATACACCTGCAACGTAGATGGCAGTGATTTGAAGCAAGTAACTCAATTGGGCAAAGCCAACTGGGCACCCTTTTATCATCCCGGCGGAAAGAAAATCATCTTCTCAAGCAACCACCACAGCAAGCGTGGTTATGATTTTCAGCTGTACATGATCAATGAGGATGGTACCAGCCTTGAACGCATCACCAACGAAAGCATGTTCAATGCCTTTCCGATGTTCTCCCCTGGTGGAAAACAACTGATTTTCAGCTCTAATCGCAACAACCACGGCACCAGAGACACCAACTTATTCTTGGCCGACTGGGTAGACTGATGCTCGTCAAAACCGAAGCCATCGTCGTTAAGCGAACCCCATACACCGACCATTCAGCGGTGGTGAAGTTGTTTACCCGAGAATTTGGGTTACTCCCCTTCCTCATTCAAGGATTGCACGGCAAGCAAAACAAAAATTCGTTATTCCAACCGGGCACACTGGTAGAAATAGTTTTTCACAAACAAAACAAGGGCATGATGCGCGCCAAAGAAGTATCATTGGTCTCCGGTTGGGGATACAGCCACTATCCCATTCACGATCAAGTGCGTTGGTTTTTCTTGGAATTGCTGAGCCACGTACTCCACGAAGAACAACCCGAAGAAAGTCTGTTCGATCTTTCCAAAACAACATTTCAAAAACTGAACGACGGGTGCAAAGACCTGCCCATTTTACCCATTCAGTATCTGTATGAATTTTGTGAAGTAACCGGTCATGGATTGCAATTAGACGCCGAAAGCATCTCGCTAGGACTAGATATTGTCTCGGGAAGCACTGCCACATCGCGCAGCATACCCTCCAATACCATAGACGCAGACCACTGCGAATGCTTGGCGCAAATACTATCAGGAGAAATAAAAACCGCGCCAGCCAAAATCCGCAGGCTCCTGGTAAGCAAACTGGTCGATTACATCGAATTGCACATCATTCCCGGAAAAAACATTCAGTCGTTGGAAATCTTGCAGTTAATTATGCAAGAACCGCAGTAGCCACCTCTTCGTTGAGCATCGCTACGGCCAAATCAACCATGTTTTTTGAACCCACAAACATGGGTACACGTTGGTGCAACTCGGTGGGCTTCACGTCCAAAACGCGCTCAGAACCAGTGCTAGCCGCACCGCCCGCCTGCTCTGCCAAAAACGCCATGGTGTTGCACTCGTACATCAAACGCAGCTTACCATTGGGCGACTTCTCTGTGGATGGGTAAATGAAAATACCCCCTTTCAGCAAATTGCGGTGAAAATCGGCGATCAACGAACCAATGTATCGGGCCGAATAAGGTCGGTTGGTAGCTTTATCTTTGGCTTTACAAAAAGAAACATATTCTTGAACTCCCTGGGGGAAATCCCTCAGATAGCCCTCGTTCACACTAAAAATCTTACCATCAGCAGGGGTTTGAATGTTGGGATGACTCAAGCAAAATTCCTGAATGCTGTCATCGAGGGTAAACCCATTCACCCCCACGCCCGTGGAATATACCAACATCGTGCTCGAACCATAGATAAAATAGCCTGCTGCCACTTGGTGCTTGCCCTTTTGAAGACAATCGTCGATAGTGGGTTTCGCCATGGGATTTTTGCGGCTGTAAACGCTAAAAATGGTACCGATGCTCGCATTTACATCGATGTTTGAACTGCCGTCTAGGGGGTCCATCGCCACGATATACTTCTCATTTTCAGCGCCCTCAATGTAGTATACATCGTCGTTCTCCTCTGAAATGATCATGCAAACTTCTCCACTGCGACTCAATGCGGCAATGAAAATGTCGTTGGCAATCACATCTAACTTCTTTTGCTCCTCACCCTGAATGTTGGTGGAGCCCTGATTCCCCAAAATATTGATCAATCCTGCCTTGCGCACATCGCGGTTCACCATCTTCGCTGCCAATTCCAAAGAGCGAAAAATCTTACTCAAAGAACCCTGGGCATCCTTATAAAGAGCCTGCTGGTCTACAATGTACTGTTCGAGGGTGATAACTTTAGAATATGACATATCAAGAATGAGGACAATTGGTATTTATTTTGCAAAACAACAACAAAAACCTGAATTAACCGACAATCTCTCTCTGCAATGAAAATCTTCAAGTTCGGCGGCGCATCCGTAAAAAATGCCCAAGGCGTAAAAAATGTGGCACAAATCATCCAAAGCCACAGCAACAGCAATCTATTGGTCGTTGTGAGCGCTATGGGAAAGACAACCAATGCGTTAGAGCAGGTTATTCATCACTGTTACCACAATACAGGTGAGGCTAACAAGGCCCTTCAAACCGTGTTTGAATACCATGATGGCATCCTCAAAGACTTGTTTGGCGAAGACGATTTGGTGGGTATAAGCGATATCAGAAATCTTTATTTGGAGCTCGAATGTTTTGTAGACAACCCCAATTTGCAGGAAGATTATGACTTTCTGTACGACCAAATCGTCGGCTATGGCGAATTGATGGCCACCAAAATTGTCAGCAACTACCTCCTATCGCAAAGAATCTCGAACCAATGGATCGATGCCAGAAACTTCATCCAAACTGATAGTCGCCATCGCGATGCGCGGGTTCAATGGCCAGAAACTGAAAAGGTGATTAAAAATCGCTTGTTGCCCATTGCCAAGAAAAACCTGGTCATTACCCAAGGTTTTATCGGACGGGGATTTTCAGGAGAAACCACAACCCTGAGCCGTGAGGGCTCCGATTACAGCGCCGCAATTTTTGGCAGTTTGATGGGTGCTGAATCCATCACCATTTGGAAAGACGTGGCCGGGGTGATGAATGCCGACCCCAACAAATTCGAGAATGCCACGCTGATTTCAGAACTCACCTACAACGATGCCATTGAATTGGCATATTACGGCGCCTCGGTCATTCACCCCAAAACCATTCAACCGCTGCAGGCCAATGGCATCCCGCTGTATGTGCGATCGTTCATCAATCCCGAGGCGGCCGGCACAAAAGTGAGTGCAGGTAGCAGTGTCATTTCCGTTCCCTGTAAAATCCACAAAGCCCAACAGCTGCTGCTTGAAATTCGCACACGCGATTTTACCTTCATCGCCGAAGACCACCTCAAACAAATCTTTCAATCGCTGTCTGAGAACAAAGTACGCTGCAATCTGATGCAAAATTCTGCCATCTATTTTCGCTGCGTGATCGATAACAAAGAAAACCGACATCAGCCGTTGATGGACGCGCTGCAAATGCTTGGATTGGACGTAACGCTGCATGCCGGACTGGAATTGCTGAGCATCTACCACCCTCAGGGCAGTTTTGACAGACTCACAGATGTGGGCAATCACAACATTGTGTTGCAGCAAAACATGGGTAATTCTACCCACTACTTGATTACGGCCTAACGCGCAATCGCTGTCCTACCTCAATTTGATTGGTTTCTAATCGATTCCAAGCCTTTACTTCGTCCACAGAAACACCATATTTCCGCGAAATGGAGTACAAGGTTTCGCCGGGTTGAACGAAATGATAGGCATCGAATACTTGTCCGTTCGCGCCAGATTTTGAAGGCGAAGCCGTCGCAGCAGAAACGCGCTGTAGATATAATTTTCGGTCTACCATCAGGGGTTTTCCATCCAACTGATTCCATGCCACCAAAGAATCCACCGGCAACCGGTACAAACGCGCGATGGAAAATAAGGTTTCACCGCGGATGACGATGTGGGTTCGCGGACTGTTGCTAGATCCTGTGTTGCTCATGAAATTGCGGTAGTCTATCTGGGTTTCTTCACTCATTTTCACGTTTGGTCTCAGCACCAGAATTTGTCCGGCCGCCACAGTATATCCATCCAAATTGTTCCACCTTGCCAAATCCAAAGCCGTCACATTCATGCGCTGGGCGATGTCTTGCAAGGTCTCTCCCGCTTGAACCTCATACACCGTTCCCTTGGGTTGATTTTCTTTGTTGATGGTGCGCTGATTCAATATCAAATCTACCGCGTTTACTTGGTTTGGGTTGTCGTTGCGCTCCAAAATCGCCGGTGGTGTTTCGCGCTTCTCCTTGAGGTTCACGATTTCGCCAGGGCGGACCTCCAAGCCGGGCTCTAGGCGATTCAATTTGTAAAGGTGCTTCACTTTCACCCCATATTTTTGGGAAATATCCCGCATCGTTTCACCATTTTTTACGGTGTGATTATTTTCAACGGCCCTGCGGTGCTTGGGTTTTAGGTAGATTATTTCGCCGGGACTGAGCATATCCCCCTTTGAAATGTCGTTGTATTTATAGATTTGCCAGGTCGACATGTTATACCGAGCAGCCACTTGCTCAGGGGTTTCGCCGGGTTTCGCTACGATAGCCTGAATGCCGTTGACCTCCAAAGGTGAGGTCGAAGTATTTGTGCCCGGAACATAAAAATCCTCTCCCAATACCACCATCGAATCGTACTGACTCAATCGATATTTTTCGATCACGCCGATGAGAATGTTGCCATAGTTGGGATTGGTGGCGTAACCCGCTTCGCGCAATCCATGAGCCCATCCTTTGTAGTCAGTTGCACTCAACTCAAACAACAAATAATATCGCCTAGCCCCCTTCAAGAACAGGGAATGGTCGCGATAACTATCAAACGCCGTCTCATACCCACGAAAACACTCGTCTTTGGCATCGTCATCGGCCAAACAAAACTTGCCCGTCCAGTTGGACCTACACTTGATCCCAAAGTGATTGTTGCAATTTTTGGCCAACTTGCTGTTGCCGCTGGCACTTTCCAAAACGCCCTGACCCAAGGTAATACTGGCTGGAACCCCATGCGCACGCATTTCCTGCATCGCCACAAACTTGAATGAATCGATATACTGTCGGGTACTCATGAGCTGCGCCGATAGCCAACCACAGGTCAACATACCCCACAGCAACATCCCCAATCGCAGATCAAAGAGCCGTTTAAAAGGAATCTTCATTGATGCAAACCTACTTTTCTATTGTCAATCGCCCCAACCATTTTATCCAATGAATGTGCAATACCATGCGATAATTCGCCAATAAATCCCGATTTTTGTACATATCATGATGAAACGCATTCTGTTCACCTTACTCGCCCTCATCAGTTTCACCCCTGCTTGGTCGCAATTCGGTTTCCCAAAACCCGTTTTCAAAGCCACTTTTTCCAAAACTCAAGCCAAAGCGGGCGATGTCGTTGACATCATCATCCGATTCAATGTAGCCAAGGGATTCCATGTTTACAGCGAAAAAAGCGATTGTGGGGACGATAACGGTCCAATCCGCGCCAGTATCGACTTCACCCCTAACCCATCTTACCAATTGGTGGGCAAATTTTACGGGGTGGGCGACCACATGGTGAAAGAAACCGATGTGTTCAATTGCACCACCGGCGAGTTTACCGGCAAAGGTGAGTTTAGACAGAAAATCAAAATTTTGAAAAGCCTTCCTGCCGGCGGTATACAAATGTTGTTTAATGGACAGATTTGCAATGAAGGCGGATGCGACAATATCAGAGATGTAAAAATCACCACCCCTGGACTGGAAGTTTCAGGCACCGCGGAAGCTGACCAAACTTTAACGCAGCCATCGGTAACAGTTTCCGATGCGGTAGACACAGTAGCCACTGCACCCACTGAGGCCCCCATTGCCGTGAGCGCAGAAGCCCCAGCCTACAAACAAGGCAAAGTGCTGCCCCTGAAAACGTTCAATGGACAAGCCAACGAAGGACAAAGTAGTGGATTTTGGGGCCTGTTCATATTGGCCTTTTTGAGCGGGTTAACAGCCCTGCTTACACCTTGCGTGTTCCCCATGATTCCCATGACGGTTTCGTTTTTCATCAAAAACAACAACCGCAAAATTGCCTTGCGCGATGCGGGGATATTCTCATTGAGCTTGATAGGATTTTACACCATTTTGGGTACGATTGTCGCGGTTTCCTTTGGATCCAACGCCGTAAATTTTATCAGCACCCATTGGATTCCCAATATTTTCTTCACCCTCATCTTTATCGTTTTTGCCGTGAGTTTCTTTGGTGCTTTTGAAATCAACCTGCCTTCATGGATTGTGAACAAGGTCGATCAACAGGCCGACAAAGGAGGAATTACGGGAGCCATTTTCATGGCCGTGACCATCGCTTTAGTTTCTTTCTCTTGTACTGGTCCCATTGTAGGCACAGTGCTGGTTGAAGCCGTGCATGGCGATACCTTACGTCCTATTGTGGGCATGTTTGGATTCTCGTTGGCATTCGCCTTGCCCTTTGGATTGTTGGCACTGTTCCCTTCTTGGCTCAACAACTTGCCCAAAAGTGGTGGATGGTTGAACAGCGTAAAAGTGGTATTGGGCTTTGTAGAATTGGCCTTTGCCCTCAAATTTTTGAGCATTCCCGACCAAACTTACCACTGGGGCATCCTCGACCGTGAAATTTACCTCAGCATTTGGATTGTTATATTCTCTTTGTTGGGCTTGTATTTGTTGGGCAAAATCAAGTTTTCTCACGACAGCGACATTCAGTATTTGAGTGTGCCGCGCTTGGGCTTGGTCATCGCTACTTTCACCTTTGTGGCCTACATGATTCCCGGATTGTGGGGCGCACCATTGAAAGGATTGGCAGGCTACTTGCCGCCATTAAGCACCCAAGATTTCAACAGCAACATCAAAGGTGGCGCCCAGGGCGAAGGCAATATCACCACTACCCCGTCTTATGCCAATCAGTTGCACATCCCCCACGGATTGGTTGGATACTACGATTACGACGAAGCCCTTGCCGCTGCGCGGGAGTTGAAAAAACCGCTATTCATCGACTTCACCGGACATGGCTGCGTGAACTGTCGCAAAATGGAAGAAAAAGTATGGTCCGATGAAGCAGTACTCGACATCCTCAAGAAAGACTATGTGATTGTTTCTTTGTACGTCGACGATAAAAAAATCAACCTGCCCCAATCGCAATGGTTCACCACCGCCGCGGGGAAAAAGATTACCAAGCTGGGCGACAAAAATGCGCACATTGAAGAATCTTATTTTGGGAAAACCACCCAACCCCTGTACTGTTTGTTGGATGCCAATGAAAACCTGCTTCAACCGGCCTTGGGTGCTGATCATTTCAAATTCGCCGTGGATCCCTTTGTGGAATTCCTCAAATCGGGCGTAGACCAATACAACAAACGCAAATAAAACCATGAATCCTCGCATCCTATCGCACTTCCAAGAAGCCTTGCAAACACTGCAACGTTTCCTTGAAGACGAGACCCAGATGAACCACATCGACCGCGCTGCAACAGCCATGATAGAGGCCATTCAACAAGGCGGAAAAATCATGTCGTGCGGAAACGGCGGCAGCCACTGCGATGCCATGCATTTTGCCGAGGAATTAACCGGCAGGTACCGAGACAATCGTCCCGCGATCGCAGCCATTGCCATCAGCGATGTGAGTCATATTAGCTGCGTGGGTAACGACTATGGATACGACCAAATCTTTTCTCGTTATATTGAGGCGGTTGGACGTAAAGGCGATGTTTTGTTGGCCATCAGTAGCAGTGGCAACAGTGTAAATGTCATCAAAGCCATCGAAACCGCAAAAGCCAAGGGGATTACCGTGGTAGGACTTACAGGAAAAGACGGCGGAAAAATGGCAGGCCTCGTAGACATTGAAATCCGCGCACCCCATTCCACCTATGCCGACCGTGCCCAGGAAATACACATCAAAGTCATTCACTCTCTCATAGATTCGATTGAAGTGGGTCTAGGTTACTCGAATTAATTGTAATATTGTCGGAATGCATTTTATCGGAATCATCGGTATCGTCTTCATTTTTGCCCTGGCGTTCGCCCTATCAAACGACCGCAAAGCCATCAACTACAGAACCATCGGTGTGGGTCTGTTAATTCAAGTATTGCTGGCAATATTCATATTAAAAACTCCCGTCGGCAAATCGGTCTTTGCCACATTGGGGAAAGTTGTCCAAAAGCTGCTGCAATTCTCCGACAAAGGCGCAGAATTTATCTTTGGTCCGCTAGCTCGCGATGCACAAATGCAGGAGGTGTTTGGACAGAATTTCATCTTCTTTTTCAGGGTGATGCCCACCATTATATTTATCGCGGTGCTGGTGAAAATATTATACCACATCGGGGTTTTGCAGTGGATCATCAAACAAATTGCCAAGGGCATGCACTACCTGATGAACGTAAGCGGTAGTGAAGCATTGAGTAATATTTCTTCTGCGTTTGTGGGACAGGTAGAAGCGCAGCTGATGATTGGTCCGTATGTAAAAGGAATGACCAACAGCGAATTGCTGGCCTCTATGACGGGGTCCATGGCTTGTATCGCAGGCGGTGTGATGGCTACCTACATCCAAATGGGCATCGATGCCAGTAGTTTGCTTGCAGCCAGTATCATGGCAGCCCCCGGTGCTTTGGTCATCTCCAAAATTGTTTGGCCCGAGACCGAAGTGAGTGAAACCGCCGGCACCGTAAAATTGGAAGTTAAAAAAGAGAATGCCAATCTGCTCGACGCTATATCGCAAGGTGCATCCGAAGGCTTGGGTGTGGCGTTAAACGTGGTGGCCATGTTGCTCGGATTTTTGGCATTGATTTACCTGTTCGATTTCATCCTTGGAAGTATCGGTGGATTGATGGGCCTAAAACTCTCCCTAGAAACCCTACTCGGCTACTTATTTTCGGGCTTCGCCTACATCATGGGTGTTCCCAGTCAAGATGTACAAGCGGTCGGCGGATTGATGGGCACAAAGCTCGTTGTCAATGAATTTGTGGGATACTTGCATTTGAAAGACATCGCCGGAACCCTCCAACCTGTAAGTGTGGTCATTGCCACGTTTGCCTTGTGTGGTTTTGCCAATTTTAGCTCCATCGCCATTCAGGTTGGTGGGATTGGAAAAATTGCGCCTTCGCGACGACAAGACCTCGCCAAATTGGGCGTAAAAGCTTTGATTTGCGGTACATTGGCCAATTACCTTAGCGCAACAATAGCCGGCATTTTGCTCTGGCTCTAATTACAAATTTTCGTAGGGGTCTTCCCATTCAGCATCTTCGTTGGGTTCTTCATCAGCGTCTGATTCCGACAACAGTTCCTGGGGTGGCAACCATTGATTGGCTTTCCACAGCGCGATCAAAACACCCGTAACCAATCCACTTACGTGGCCTTGCCAAGAAACTTTCGGATCCACTGGAAGCAATCCCCAGAAAAATCCTCCATAGATGAGCAATACCAAAAAGAATATGGCCATAGACTGCTTGGTTCGCTGCATCACCCCAACAGTCAGTATAAATCCACCAAATGCATATACCCAAATGGAGGCGCCAATGTGCGACGAACCAATGCGCGATGCATCCATGCCAACATCGCCCAAACACCATAATAGCGCAGATGCAATGAGGTGTTGAAGCAACCAAAATCGGACCCATTGGGTGGGAAACTGAATCAGGAATAGGGCAGAAAATATGGCTAGTGCAATGAGGTTACCCCACAAATGATCCCACGAGCCGTGCACAAACGCACCCAACCAAATGCCTTTCCATTGATAGATATTCAGCGGTACTATCGCCCAAGAAAACGAACCCATAAAAGTAGGTGTTCCACAGCGATACACGAGCAACAGACTGAGAAACACCAATAGAATGGCAATAATAGAAGGCGTTCGCTGATTCAACATGGGGCAGTAAAAATTTCGTTAGAAATCGATGGAAGCATTCAGCCATTCAGGGTCCATGTTGGCCCCATATCCTTTATAAAAATCGATGGCCGGGGTATTCCAATCCAATACTTGCCAAACCATTTTTCGATACTGTTTTGCCCGGGCATGTTGGACACAAACCTCAAACAGGGCTTTGCCGATGCCTTTACCACGGAAGGGTTCTGTAACAATTAAGTCTTCTAGGTATAGAACAGGACCTTTCCATGTAGAATAGCGGATGTAACACAGCGCCATGCCTACGATCGTACCTTGTTGCTCGGCAACCCAAGACACAAACAGAGGATTAGCCTGAAATCCGTACTCTAGAAGGGTTTGCTCTGTCGCCACCACTTCGTTGGGCGCTTTTTCAAATACGGCCAATTCATAAATGAGCTGCATCATCACAGCGACATCAGAGGGTTTGGATAGACGGATGGAAACCGACACTGATTAGCGAATAGCCAACTTCAATGTTTTGGTGGAATCACCACTCTTGATTTGCAAGAAGTAAACGCCTTTGTCTAGCATAGCGTCACCCAAATCAATTCTTACCTGACCAGTGGTATAATCCGACTTGCGGATTGGGTAAGAATAAACCACTTTACCCAAAACATCGTTGACGATAATCACTGCGTCTGGATATTGGGCTTCGGTGAACTGTAAGTTTACGTAGAAATAAGAACCGGTAACGGGGTTGGGGTTCAGGGTAAAGGTTGGACCTTGTCCGGCTACGTCGGCCGGCGGCAAATCTGGGCGTGCAACGGCTTCCGTGCTGCCGATGGCTAGCGCTAAAAACACGATGATTAACGTCCAAATGCGGTTCATGAGAAAAAAGTTAAAAAAAAAGGTGTTTGTTTCCAAACACCTTTTAAAATTTCAAGAACTGATTACTTAGCAGCTTCAGCAGGAGCAGCAGCTTCAGCAGGAGCAGCAGCTTCAGCAGGAGCAGCAGCTGAATCAGTAGCAGCAGAATCAGTAGCAGTAGAATCTACAACAGCGGTAGAATCAGTAGCGGTAGAATCAGTAGCAGCAGTTTCAGCTGAGTTAGAGCAAGCAGCGAACGCGAACATGGCGCAAGCAGCAACGGCGAAAGTGATTTTTTTCATTTTGTTTGTTTCCTATTAAGTGTGATACAAAAATAGAGGCGATTTCACAAACTGCAAAGAAAATTTTAAAAAAAATGTAAAAAAACAACCAAAACTATCAAGTCATTGATTTTCAATGAATTAATTTAACAAAAACCTAACATTAAGGCCAAAATGTGAGATTTTTGACCCAAAAAAGACGAAAAATATTGCATCCTTAACACAAATTTCATCCCCAAAAAGCGATAAAAAATGCGCCCACAAATCCATCACATCTCACATCAAATGTTAGGGTCATGTTAGAAATCTCGTCCAAAAACGACCATACTCACTGGTATGTGTTGGCAAATTGGGCCATTTTTGTTGCTGCGCTGGGATACCTTTGCAATACCCAATACCATGAATAACGTAGAAAATCGTTTCATCACCCTCATCGCCATCATCTATTGTGTAGGCATTGCAGGATTCATCATACCCTCCCTCAACCCTACCTTTATTTGGCTAACCCCCTATAACATCATTGCGGTATTCATCTTCGCCTGGATCTTTCACAAAAAATGGGAGGCCAAACATGTGGCCATCATCATCACCGTGGGCGCTTTAGGATTCTTCCTCGAATATGCAGGCGTAACAACGGGCAAAATTTTCGGCAGCTACCACTATGGAAAAACCCTCGGTCGCGGCTGGCAGGGCGTTCCCTACCTCATCGGACTCAACTGGGCTGCGCTCGTATTCTTCACCTCAAGCTTGCTCGCAGGTCGCTTTAGCAACCCCTATGGCGCCTCGTTCCTCGGCGCTAGCCTCATGACCCTCTACGATTTCTTCTTGGAACCTGTAGCCATGCGGTACGACTTCTGGCATTGGCACCGCGGGATTGTCCCCGTACAAAACTACATCGCGTGGTTCATTGCGGCTTTCCTGTTCCAATTATTGCTGCACCTAAATACAAAACCCCAACGGAATAAAATGGCCGGGGCCATGTATCTTATCCAGCTGGGGTTCTTCTTGATCCTCTATGTTTGGATCAGGGTCTTCTAAACGTACATCGCCTCAATTTCATCGGCGTATTTCTCCATCACCACCTTGCGCTTTACTTTGAGCGTGATGGTCATGTCGCCCGCCTCTACACTGAATGGCTCCCGCTTGACAATAAAATCCTTGATGCGCTCGAACTTCGCCAACTTTTCACTCAACTTTTTCACATCTTCCTGCATCCACTTTTTAATTTCATCATCCTGAATGAATGGATCACTCACCTCGAAATAATCTTTCCTACCCCCAAACGCCGATTTTAATTCCTCCATGTTTGGGTGAATGATCGCCGTGAGATATTCCCGCTTGTCGCCGATGATAAACACCTGCTCCAATTTGGGACTGCGCAACAATACGTTCTCAATTTGGGTTGGATAAATGTTCTTACCCAACGATGTCTTCAACATATTTTTCAATCGGTCCGTAATCTTCAAGTAGCCACGATCAAACTTACCGATATCTCCCGTGTGGAACCAACCCTCCTCGTCAAAAACTTCAGCAGTGGCCTCCGGTCTATTCCAATATCCTTGCATTACGTTCGGACCTTTTACCAAAATTTCTCCCTCCTCACTCGCATAAGTGGGATCAAATGAATCGTACGTTTGCAAAGCCAATATTTTTTTGGTTTCGATATCCTGAATCGCTACTTGCTGCCTTGGCGCTACCCTTCCCACTGTTCCGTATACTTGTCGCTCAAACTCATTCACGGAAACCAGCGGACTCGTTTCGCTCAAGCCATAGCCCTCCTGAACCCGCATGCCCAAATTCGCAAAAAACTCACCCACATGCACAGGCAAAGCACCGGCCCCGCTCACAAACATCTTCAAACGACCACCCATCTTGGCCTTGATCTTGGAATACACCAACTTTTCAGCAATGCCCACTTGCAATGCCAACAAAGGACCTACCATTTTTCCTTGGTCGCGACGAACCCTAGCCTCGCCACCCACTTTCAACGCCCACAAGAATATCTTAGCGCTGGCTCCACCCTTTTCCGTGGCACTCTTGTACACCTTGTCGTGCACCCGCTCCAACAAACGAGGCACCGCGGCCATCAATGTAGGGCGCATCTCCTGAATATTCTGGGCTACTTTGTCGATGTTCTCTGCAAAGGCAACCTGAGCCCCAATATACGTACTCAAATACATCGTCGCCAATCGCTCAAATACGTGGCTCAATGGCAAGAAACTCAAATACAAATCTTCCGAGGTGATGGCCGGACACAAATCTTTGGCATCGTAACAGTTACTCATGAAGTTGTAATGCGTTAACATCACCCCCTTGGGCATCCCTGTGGTTCCACTGGTATAAATAAATGTAGACAAATCGGTTTTCTCCACTGAGGCAAATCGCGCTTCAATGGCTTCCGCATGCTTACTGCGGAGCGATTCTCCCTCTACCCTCACCGATGAAAAATCTGTGAATATCCCCCCAGATTCCAAATCAGATGGCATGCAGACCACCTTGGTGACCGTGTTGCACTCCGATTGTACCTTTTTAAACTTCTTCAGCAAAAAGGCATTGCCCACAAACAATACTTTGGCACCGCTATCATTGAGGATGTAGGCCGTTTCTTCATGGGTGAGTGTGGGATATATCGATACGTTAATCAACCCCAACTTCTGCAACGTCTGATCAATAAAATAGTATTCGGGACAGTTGTCTAACACCATCGCCACGCGATCGCCTTTTTCCAACCCCAACTCCATCAACCAAGACCCGATTTGGGCAACAGCATCCAAAACATCTTGGTAGGTGTATTTTTCCCAATCGCCTTTTTCCTTGGCAAACATGACCGCAGAATCCAAAGAATGAATCTTTGTGGCTGCATGTACGTAAAATTCGTGAAGTGATTTAAAATCCGGTTCCGGCTTCTGTATTACTTGAGACATAAAATCTTTGCTTTCTTTCGTTAAAAAGCAAATATGTCTGAAAATTGTGTGATTCCCAAGCAGTTTGGAAAATTCACATCATTAAATAAACGTGTATTGAATTTCGCATTAAACGGCTTCGGCCTCAACAGCCAAAACCTCAGGCACCATGCGCTTCAACAAGTTTTCAATTCCCGCTTTTAATGTCATGGTGCTACTGGGACATCCACTGCAGCTCCCCTTCATTTGTACGGTAACTACGCCATCCACAAAACTCTTGAAATCAATAGCACCCCCGTCCATCTCTACGGCCGGACGAACGTGATCCTCCAACAATTGGCGAATCTTGCGCTCAATTTCCGTTTCTTGCTCGGGGGTCAACTGCGCCTTCGGCGCCACAATCTCTTTTCCTTGCTCAATCCATTCTGTAAAGAAATTGCGCAAATCAGGAATCAAATCAAACCATTCGTAATCTTCATTCTTGGTGATGCTTACAAAGTTGTTCATGATAAACACCCCTTTTACAAAAGGCATCTCAAACAACGCCTTTACCAAGGCCCCACCCTCTTCTGCCTTTTCAGCATTTCTGAAATCAGCACTGTCGTTTGGCAACAACATTTTGTTGGCAACAAACTTCATGCTCTCGGGATTGGGCGTGGCTTCCGCGTAAATGGTAACGATGTCGTTCAAGCTTTTTTCCATGACACCACAAAATTAACGAAACTTTCCCCGAATTTCCCACCTTATTTAGATTGTTTCTAAAACAAATTTGAATCGCATTTCCCATCTTTGTACACCCACCCCGCACCCATACAACGAGCACCATGAGCAAAGCCAAAACCACCTTTTTCTGCAAATCTTGCGGATTTGAAAGCCCCAAATGGATCGGCAAATGTCCGGGTTGCAACGAGTGGAACACCTTCATCGAAGAAATCAAACCCACCAAACAAACCACGGCCTGGAGAAAAAGCGGACGTAAAATCGCAGAACCCAAAGCCATGAGGTCCATCGAAGCGAGCGAATCGGAGAGATTGATCCTGCCCGATGAAGAACTCAACTTAGTGTTGGGTGGCGGACTCGTGCCCGGTGCGGTAATTTTACTCGGCGGCGAACCCGGTATCGGAAAGAGCACCTTGCTGCTGCAAATCGCACTGCAAACAAGCGCCAAAACCCTCTATGTATCGGGAGAAGAAAGTGAAACCCAAATCAAATTGCGGGCAGAACGCTTGGGCCTTGGCAGCAGCGACTGTGAGGTCTTGACAGAAACCCTGCTCGAAAATATCAAAGCGGTGCTCGACAACGACACCCCAGAATTGCTGATCATTGACTCCATCCAAACGCTGTACAGCGACCTATTGGATGCCACGCCCGGCAGCGTTTCTCAAATTCGAGAGTGTGCCGGACAACTGCTGCAATTTGCCAAAGAAAACGATGTACCCGTTTTCCTGTTAGGACACATCACCAAAGATGGCAACTTGGCCGGACCCAAAATCCTGGAGCACATGGTTGACACCGTGCTGCAATTTGAAGGCGATAGACACCACGCCTACCGCATCATTCGTACGCTCAAAAATCGTTTCGGAAGCACCCAAGAATTGGGCATTTATGAGATGCATGGCGGCGGACTCAAGGGCGTGAAAAACCCCTCTGAAATTTGGCTTGCCCAACGCGAAGAGGTTTTGTCGGGCATTGGCATCGCGGCGGTCCTGGAGGGCGTACGTCCATTACTGCTCGAAACCCAAGCCCTGGTGAGCACCGCGGTTTATGGCACGCCTCAGCGGTCTGCCACGGGATACGACCTCAGACGCCTCAACATGCTATTGGCCGTTTTGGAAAAACGATGTGGTTTCAAACTGGGTCAGCAGGATGTATTTGTAAACTTGGCGGGAGGATTGCGACTGGAAGACCCAGCCTTGGATTTGGGTTTGATGGCAGCCATCATGAGCAGCTTTTATTCTGAGCCCCTCCCCACAAAATGCGTTTTTTCAGCCGAAGTAGGATTAAGTGGCGAGGTTAGGGCCGTTCAACGGGTAGAACAACGCATCGCAGAAGCAGAAAAATTGGGATTCACAGACATCGTAATCTCCAAATACAACAAATTCAACCAAGAACACACTGGCAAAATCAAGGTGCACAGTTTTGGTCGGATCGACGAAGTCTTCAGCTGGTTATTCGGCTAAGCGCTCATCAATTTCTCGCGCACAAAACTCTTTGCCAACAGGGCGATTTTTTGCGAATTGGGGATTCGAACGCGACTTTCAAGAATGTCAACAGCCGTTGTGCGCTCAATTTTTTCGAGCAGCTTAAGGTAATAGATGTAGGCCGTATAGACACCCAAACGACATCCAACTGGCAACATCACGATGCCTTTGTATGCATGGGCGAAATCCTTTTTCACGTCTTGAATGATGTTATATTTATCCTCATCCGAGAAGTGATTGAAATCTACACCGGGGAAATACACCCGACCTCTTTCATACACATCCGAACGGATATCGCGCAAGAAATTCACTTTTTGAAATGCGGATCCCAAACTGCGGGCATAGGGCATCAAATGGTTGTATTGGGCTTCATCGCCACTGCAAAAGACCTTCAAACACATCAACCCAACCACTTCCGCGCTACCGTAAATGTATTCTGAATAGCTTTCAGCATTGTGGGCGCTGGTGTCCAAGTCCTCTTCCATAGAATTGAAAAAAGGCTCGATCAAATTTTTTCCGATGCCAAATTGATTGGCTGCCAATTGAAAAGCATGCAACACGGGGTTGGTACTGATCCCTTCCTCAATGGACTGATAGGTCTGTGCCTTGAAATCGGAAAGCAAACGTTGTTTGTCGTACCCGTGAAAGGTATCCACAATCTCATCCGCCACGCGCACCAATCCGTAAATGGAAAATACCGCCCAACGGCAATCCTTCGACAGCAAACGAATCCCCAAGGAGAAACTGGTGCTGTAATTCAGCGCCAACTTCCGACTCATGGCGATCGATGTATCATCAAACAGTTTAATGCTCATTTACTATCCTTTCTGTTACCAAGCGCGAGCCGATGACCACAATGGGCAAACCTGTTCCGGGGTGGGTACTGGCACCAACATAATAGACGTTGCTTAATTTTTCGTCTTTGTTGGCCGGTCTCAACGACCCAATTTGATTCAAACCGTGCGCCAATCCCAATCCACTGCCTTTGTACAAATTAAACATCTTCTGCCACTCGTTGGGTGTATGAACAACTTGTGTGAGGATATTGTTTTTGATATCAAAATTCACCCGTTTGCCCAAATCCTCAATGATCTCCTCCACCAACTTATTGGCATCGCTCCAATCTGGCTTTACTCGCAAATCGGGGACGGGACAAAGGATGAACAAATTCTCACAACCTGCTGGAGCGCAATCGGGATTGCTTTTGCTGGCCACATTCACGTAGTAGTAAGGTTTTTCAGGGGCCACAGTACTTCTGAAAATGGTATCCGCATAAGCCCGGAAATTGTCGCCCAGAAAATAATTGTGGTGGTGAATTCCTGGAATGGTTCCTTTCACACCCAGATAAATGGTAAAAGGCGCGAGCGTCCATTCCATTTTATCCAATTTCGCTTCCGTGTATTTGGCCCGATTCAAAAACTTGCCTCTAAACCAAGCAGCATCGGCATTCACCACGAACAAATCTGCCCGATAGACTTGTCCTTGAGAATCAGTCACCGAAACCATCTTCCCGCCGCTGTGTTGCACCGAGGTGATTTCTGTGTTGTAAATCATTTTCACGCCCTTTTTCTCGAGCAATCCCATGATGCCTTCTACAATTTTATACATCCCGCCTTTCACGTTCCAATAGCCATCGTGCTCCAGTTCCGTGTAGTTCAACAGATTGTAAACACTGGGCGTATTAAACGGGGTGGCACCCAAAAAGAAAGCCACCAACGAGAAAATAATTTTTACCTCTTCACTTTCAAAATGTCGTTCCAACTCCGCCCAAAAAGTCCGAAACATCTTGGGCAAGTGTTTCATTGGAACGGTAGCCATACTCAAGGCATAGGACACGATGTTGTCGAAATTGCGCTTGATAATTTTGTATTCGGTGTCGTGAAATATCTCCTTCGCCCCTTTCAAATACCCACGCACTTTTGACTCAAAATCACTTTCGATGCCTTTGAATTCCTCGGCAAGTCGATCCAAATCTTTGTAGATCTGAAATACGCGGTCGCTTCCCGCCATGTTTACGGTATACAACGGATTCAATTCATTGAGCGCGAATGGAATGGGCTCACCAATGGAATCAAACAATTCTTTGAACTCATAACTCATCGAAAAGAAAGATGGACCCACATCAAAGGTAAAACCGTCTTTCTTCAACAAATGAAGTCGGCCACCCGGAATATCCTGCTTTTCAATCATGGTTACCTGGTAACCTTTATAACTCAACCGCAGGGCCGTTGACAAGCCACCCAATCCCGCACCTACTATAATTACTGACTTAGTCACGACCGTATTTATTTAAATATCTTTTTGGAACATATAAAAATCCAAAAGCCTCGGCCCCCTCTTTGGTATGCACTTCATGGTGCAAATGATGGGTTCTGCGCATCGCTTTGAAATATCGGGAACGAGCGGCACGCAGCCATTTCACCCGCTGATGTACAAAAACGTCGTGAACCAAAAAATAAGCCAAGCCGTACAGGGCGATGCCCAACCCTGCAAAAAAGCGCCAATCGTAATCTGCAGCGCCCAAAATGATGAGCCAAGCCGAGGGAATGGCAAACATAAAACCGAACAAATCGTTGAGTTCGAAAACCCCTTTTCTGGGTTTGTGATGGCTTTCATGCCAAAACCACATGAAGCCGTGCATCACGTACTTGTGGGAAAACCAAGCCACAAATTCCATGAAAAAGAAAAAGAGAAGTACTATGAGAAAATTAACCATTTTATTAACGATTCCCAAATTTAACACGGCAACACAATAAAGGTTTTGTGTAATTAAATGATTTTTTCAATAAAAAAGGTTAAACAAAACGTTTCTTATCATTTTGGTAATATGCCTTTGGGTTTGGGCGCATCCAAGCGATACGTAACACCCAAAGAAATGAGGTAATCGGCAAATGCGGCATCTCCATTGCGGGCAACGCCTGTAGCATCCTGCACCTCTTTATCGGTAACAGATTGTTTACGAATGCGATACAATGCAATTGGCATGTTGAAATTCAAAGTAGTTTTACCTTTCATGTAGGTAACTCCGGGCTCTGCCGCGATGGTATAACCCGGTCTACGGAAGCCATAACTCTCTCCCACCAAGTCTCGCACAGGTACCCCTTCTAATCGTGCACCCCAAGAAAACGACAGACCATGCAACTGTGATTGTGATAAAAACCCAAGTCGGGCTGCATATTGATCGGCCACAGAACACATGTATTCGTTTGTAAAAACCTGAGACACCCCATTCACCACGATGGTGGTACGTCTATTTGTCATTGTACCATTGACCCCTCGAGGATTCAGGATATAAAAGGCATTCCCGTAGGCAAACAACCCGTCGGCCATTTCCCAAAAACCTTGCATTTCCATAGACAAACCAAGGCCCCCATCGCCCAATTGAATGCTTTGATCTACCGGACGGTAAACGGTCTTACGCGAGGAAAGACCCGTTGATGGGTCCGTCACTAAAACATTGTAAAAGCTGTCCTGAACATTCCAATCTCCGGTAGGCAATTTCAATCCCACACCCAACATCAAATTGCTTTTGGTATGAGATACCGGATTCCATATCCACTTGCTCACACCAATTCTTGCGTCTCCAATACCGGCTGATGTAGAGGTTTTTCTAGCACCTGGGAAAGTCGGCGACTGTCCACCATGCTCATAATAGCTCGACCTATCCGTATACGAAACCGGCAAACTCACATTTAGCTGTGTACGGAGCGACAATCCCATAGAAGCTGAAATTTCTTCGGTATTTGAGTAATTAATTACTTGGGTTTGTTTTACCAGACGATCGTATTGCTCTTCATCTCCTTTGAAGTGGCGGAACGATTTAAAATATCGATAATTTACACCTACTTGCCATTGTTTTGGGGCGAGGGCAAGGCCCGAGCCTCCAGCAACACCACAACCGCCAAACCCGCGTACGGCCACGCAACCTTGGGCGTTAACTTTGTAAATAATCAATACCAAGAAGGCACAAACTAATAATTTTCTTAACTTCATGAAGAAACAATTTTGACAAAATTAATGTAAAAGCATCGTACTTTGCCGAACTGTTGGACAAAACCAATAATACAACCCCAATATTCGCGGACCGTGACAGGACTTTCCCACACCCAAAACCAATCGTTAAAGTCTTTCAACACCTTTGGGTTTGATGTTGTTGCGCTCCAATATCTACCCATTGAATCACCCGAAGACCTACCCGTTTTGTTTCAAGCAGAATCCTTCAAGAAACAGCCATTTGGCATTTTGGGCGGGGGTAGCAATATCACTTTTACGCAAGACTTTCAAGGATTGTTGTTGCATAACAAAATCCTCGGTAAAAAAATCATCGATCAATCCAACGACACCATATTGGTGGAATTTGGCGGTGGTGAAAATTGGCATGAAACCGTCCTCTACACCCTTGAAAATGGCTGGGGAGGACTGGAAAACCTGAGCCTAATTCCCGGTACCGTGGGTGCCTGTCCCATCCAAAACATTGGCGCTTATGGGGTTGAAATTAAAGACTGCTTTCATTCCCTCACCGCATTTCATATCCCCAGTGGTGAATTTCACGTACTCAACAAAGAAGCCTGTGGGTTTGGGTATCGCGACAGTGTCTTCAAACGGGAGAAAAAAGGACAGTATTTCATCACCGCCGTGCAATTTCGGCTGAGTACCCACCCTGAAATCCGTACCCAATACGGCGATATCCAAGCCACCCTAGATGGTTGGGGCATCGCAGAGCCTAGCATTCGCGACATCAGCAATGCAGTTATCCATATCCGACAAAGTAAATTACCCAACCCCGCGGAAATTGGCAACTGCGGCAGCTTTTTCAAGAACCCCGTTGTAAGCAGCGATATCATTCCCGCCCTGCTCGCCCAATACCCCGATTTAAAAACCTTCCCCGCTGGTGAGGGTTTCACCAAAGTACCCGCAGGATGGCTCATCGAAAAAGGGGGATGGAAAGGCTATCGCCGAGACAACATTGGCGTGCACGCCAAACAAGCCTTGGTGCTAGTAAATTACGGTGGAGGAACTGGGGCGCAAATCATCGCTTTGGCCAAAGAAATACAGGCCGATATCTTCCAAAAATTCGGCATCGAACTGGAAATGGAAGTTAACGCTTGGTAGATTTCCCAGCCCTTGCCATTGGTAAAATTTGTGTAAATTGCACGCAATGAAACGCCTCCTCGTTTTTGTGGGACTGTCCCTGATTTTCAGCCACTCCCAAGCGCAAACAGGTTCCTCTGTTGAAGTCCTCCGCAACCACAAATCTGCGCTGTCGCACGTGTTCGACCCATCCACGGATTCTGATGTCTTTTTGGTACCCACAGACGAAATGGGGGAAATGCCCATGCCCACAGGCATCAACGAGTCTTTGCGTAAACAAATCGATGCGGCGCGAACCGCCAAACTCCATCAAAAAGCCATTGAAAATCGCGGCATACTCAACGACAGGCCCACACCCTCCAACATCACCAAGCCCGTTCCGCAAAGGGGCACTGAGGTCCCACCAGGCGCTGGAACCCCCAACGACAACCACATCGCCGTGGGCAATGATGGCAAAATCGTGAGTGTCATGAACACGGTGATTCGGGTTCACAACGACACCGGCAAGGTTATCAAGGCCTTCACTTTGGAGAATTTTGCACTCAATCCAAACATCAAAAAAGACCCCATCCCTACCCTGAATCGCACCTATGATCCTCGGGTGGTTTACGACCCCTATACAGACCGCTACATCGTGTTGTACATGCATGGAACCACCGACAAAACCAGTTTTATTGTCGTTGGATTTTCGAGCAGCAACGACCCCACAAAGCCCTGGAATGTATACAAAATTCCCGGAACCCCAATCCAAGACAGCGTTTGGAGCGACTACCCCATCGTAAGTCAAACCAAAGAAGACTTATTCTTCACCGTAAACCTGTTGCACAACGGCAGTTCTTGGGAAGAGGGATTTGTGGAAGCGGTTATTTGGCAATTGAACAAAGACGATGGTTACCGCGGCGATACGTTGAACAAGAATTTCTTTCACAACATCAAATACGAAGGCGTTTCCATTTGGAGCATTTGCGCCATTCAGAACGGCCCAATGCCCGGGGGTGTCGACAACTATTTCCTGAGTGTTCGACCCTACACCAAAGAAAACGACACCGTTTTTGTGCATCGCATCACCAACACCCTGCGCAGTGGCCAGGCCAATTACGAATTGGGCGTATTCAAAAGTCCGCTCAAGTATGGCTTTCCCTCCAGCGCTTTGGTACCCGATACCGCCTTCCGATTGCGAACCAACGACGCCCGTGTATTGAGTGGCGTTCGGATGGGTTCTCAATTGCACTATTTCCAAAACTGCCTCAATTTCAAGACGTTGCAGGCACACATCATGCACGGCAGCATCTACAACCTAACATTGCCAAGTGGAAAAATGGCTTCAATCAACGAAACCGGAACCCCCGGAGAACCGCCAGCCAGCTGGAACCTCGGTGGCGCAACCATCCAAGCCCATTTGTATACCAACGACAGTTTGGACTTTGGTTATCCTGCCGTGGCTGCAGCGGGTGCAGAACCCAAAAGCGAGAGCGACCCACTCGACCCATCGATGGTGGTAACTTCCGTTTTCTCGGGCAGCAAGCACTTCCCCGGAACCGGCGCATTCTTCATCAACCGCTACGGCGAACACAGCGATTATCAGATATTGAAAAAGGGACAATCGATCATCAATTACACGTTTATCAAACCCGCAGAACAGCGCTGGGGCGACTACGAAGGCATTCAAGCCAAATTTAATGAAAAGGGCGTCTTTTACTTGGTCGGATCTTGGGGTAAATCCAACAGCATGTTTGCCTATGTGGCTCGGGTAAAACTGCAAGACACCGTTTTTGATAACCCCATAGCCTCCGTGCGGGTGTTTCCGGTGCCTACCACAGAAAATGTGCAAATTGAGATTCAAAACGATGTTCACGCCAGCATCAAAGGCCAAATTTATACAGCCGATGGAAAACTCATCGCCCCCAAATCGCCCAGTGCAAATCAAACCTTGGCCCTGGCCGGCGATCAGAGCTTTAGCATTTCCATTGAACCTGGCACCCATCGCTATGCCCTACACACACTGGGATTGCCCAAAGGCGTTTACTTCCTCAGACTACAGCTTACAGAAGGTCGTTGGTCGGCCAAATCAGATTCTCAATCTTTCAAATTCATCGTACAATAATTGGCCATGTCGGACAAACCCAACCCAAGTGCCCGTGCCAAAGGCGAAATTTTATTGATCAACAAACCCTATGGGTGGACTTCTTTCCAGGCGGTAAAAAAAGTGCGATATGTAACCAGGGCAAAGAAAGTAGGGCACGCAGGCACGTTAGACCCATTGGCCAGCGGGTTGCTCATTATTTGTACCGAGCAGCAAACCAAGGGCATACAGGCCATTCAAGACGCGGAAAAAGAGTATGAGGGAACCATCACATTGGGCGCTACAACCCCCAGTTACGACATGGAAACCGAACCCAATGAACATTTTCCAACAGACCATATCACCGAGGCGCTGATTCATGAAACCACGAAGCAATTCTTGGGAGAAATCGAGCAAATCCCACCCCTATTTTCGGCCATTAAGGTCGATGGCAAGCGTGCTTATACGTTGGCTAGACAGGGCGATGCCACAGTATTGAAATCGAGGCGTATCAGTATTTACGATTTCGATATTACCCGAATTGAATTGCCTGAAGTCGATTTTCAGGTGCGATGCAGCAAAGGCACGTATATCCGCTCTTTGGCTTACGATTTTGGCAAAGCACTGAATACCGGGGCTTATTTATCGCGTTTGGTACGCACAAAAATTGGCGAACACAGCCTCGAAAACGCCGTTTTACCCCAAGAATTCGAAGACGCTTGGAGAGCGAAAAACCCGCGTACAGAAGTTCTTTAACCCCTCGCTACAGGGCCCTGAAATTTTTGGGCCGATTTTTGCTACCTTTGGAAAACATGCGCACATTGAAAAAAACGCTCCGTACTCTGGGTCTGCTGACCCTTTCATTGGGATTGGTTCAATGCTCTGACCTCAATGCAGAAAAAGTTAAAAAAGACGTAAACAGCTGGTTCACCGACCTGATAACACCCCGCTCTTCTTCATTGGAATTGGCCAACGAGGGCTACACCGTGAAAGGCAATCTCAAAAACAAACCCAACCAAAAGTTGGCACTGTACGAGATGACTCCTGAGAATTTGATTTTTATCGACAGTGTCCTCACTGACAAAAAAGGCGATTTCACCTTGAAGGGAAGCACAAAAGAGCTAATTTTCTGTGCCTTGGCAATCAACGAGAAACAAATGATTTATTTGGCGCTCGACAACAGCACCGAAATCAATGTGATGGCCGATGCAACAGCGAGCAGTTTGAGTTATTCATTGTCGGGCAAAAACATCGACGAGAGTGTGGCCTTGAAAGATTTGTTGAAATTGAACGAAGGCTATGCCAACAAAATCAAAGCCCTTGAAACCGAAGCAAGCAGTTTGAATCCTAATACGGATGCTGGATTCCAAAGAATGTCGCAGTTGCAAAACGATTATTATGCAACCATGACCGCTCGCAACGCAGACATTTTAAAATTCGCACAATCCAAGCCAGCGAGTTTCATTCCCTTTTTCATTTTGCAATTCAACGTGGTTCAGGAACCCACCATTGAACTATTAACTGCAGCCAAAGACGCGGCGATGAAAGCCAATCCAAGCAGCAAATACACAGAAACCATCTTACAGCGCTACAACGAAGAGGCGAAATTGATGATTGGTGGACTGGCCCCTGAGATCAACTTGGCCCAACCCGATGGGGGAAATTTAGCCTTGAGCTCGTTGCGCGGAAAATATGTTCTCATCGATTTCTGGGCCAGCTGGTGCGGTCCTTGTCGAAAAGAAAACCCCAACAACGTGATCATGTATAACAAATACAAGGACAAAGGATTTGAAATCTATGCGGTATCGTTGGATCAAGACCCATTGCGTTGGAAAAAAGCCATTGAAACCGATGGATTAATTTGGAAGCACGTGAGTGATTTGAAGGGTTGGAGCAGTTCTGCCGGACAGACTTACAACATCCGTAGCATACCTGCCACGATATTGTTGGATCCCGCTGGTAAAATCATTGCCAAGGGTTTGCGCGGCGAGGAACTCGACGCGAAACTGGCCGAGATTTTTGGTAATCAATAATCAATGAAACCCATACTTTAAGTTAGGGTTTACTTAATATAAACTTAATACAAAGCGAGTTGATAATTAACATCAAATCAATTCCTTTGCAACACAATGATTAAAGGAATGCCTAAAGTTTTAGTAGTTGATGATGAGCAAGATATTCTCGAACTCATTCGGCATTCGTTGGCTAAAGAAGGATTTGAAGTTCATGTAGCCGCAAACGGCGCACAAGCCCTCGAACAAGCCCGAAAAGTGAAGCCGGAAATCATCATCATGGATGTAATGATGCCTGTAATGGATGGAATGGAAGCCTGCAGACAACTCAAAGACAATCCAGAAACCAGCAACATCCCTGTTATTTTCCTCACCGCCCGTTCCGAGGAATTTGCCGAGTTGGCAGGATTTGAAGCCGGCGCCGATGACTACATCGCCAAACCCGTTAGGAATCGCGTTTTGTTGAGTCGAGTGAAAGCCATCTTGCGTAGAGGCAATGCCATTCAAACCCCGGAGCCCGAAAAATACGACTTCAATACCATCAAAATCGACCGCGAACGCTTTGTGGTTGAATACAACGAAAAGGCCTTGCAACTGCCACGAAAAGAATTTGAATTGCTGGCGTTTTTGGCTTCACGCCCAGGCCGCGTATTCAGCAGAGATGAAATTCTTGAAAACGTTTGGGGCAATGAAGTATTGGTGGTAGACCGCACCATCGATGTGCACGTTAGAAAGATTCGGGAGAAACTCGACGACAAATTCATCTACACCGTAAAAGGCGTAGGGTACAAGTTCGAACCTTAATCAATACTTTTCTTTCCGATTTCTGCCTGCAGACCACTAGGGAACTGTCCTGTTTATTCAAAAATCGACAGTACCGTTGCGGCCTTGTCGCAACACTCTTGGTACTCTTCCTCCGCATCGCTGTCGATGGTGATTGCCCCACCCACTGCGTATGACAATCGCTGGGACTGACCATCATACACCAACGATCGGATGACCACGTTAAAATCCATGGCTCCCTGCCACACATATCCAACGGCACCGCTATAAAGTCCGCGAGAAAAATTCTCAAGTTGCTCGCTGTGTTGCATCACCGCAATTTTCGGGGCGCCTGTCATACTGCCCATCGGAAATGTAGCGTGAACAATATCGCGAAACCCCGCAGTGTTACTCAACCGTCCCTCCACGGTAGAAATCATCTGATGCACGTGTGAATAGGAGTAAACCCCGCACAATTCAGGCACTGTCACGGTTCCCGAATCGCAAATCCTCGACAAATCATTGCGAACCAAATCTACGATCATCACATTTTCTGCGCGATCTTTCGGTGAATTTCGCAGCGATGCCACCGAAGCCGCATCTTCTCTAGCCTGTAATTCGGCATCCCCCAACCCCACACGAATCCGTTTCCGCGTGCCTTTGATGGGTTGAGAAATCACCGTTTGGTTGCGTACCGACACATACCGCTCCGGACTCGCGCACAACAAAAACTGATCTTGATCTTTGACAAAACTCGCAAACGGTGCGGGAGCTTTGCGATTTAATGCAACAAATGTTAAATAAGGATCTATTTGGGCATCCGCCGTGTAGGCAATACAATGGTTCATTTCGTAGAAGTCCCCCTCCACGATATGCTGTTTTATTTCCGCGATTTGCGACAAATATTCCTCGCGCTGTGTTAGCGGGCGCCACTGAATTTTATACTCCGTCAAAGGAGCTGTAAATTCATGATGGTCAATATTTCTCGCCTCAATTTGGCGCAGCAACGACAGCCCTTCCGCATTGCCATGCACCTGATTGGAACGATCCAACCCTACCCAAAGCTGTGGCTTTACAAATTTCGTGGGAGCAAATTGCGACAGATACGCTGAATCACTTTTGAGAATTGGCTCAACGGTGTTTTTGTAATCATAAGAAATATACCCAAACCAAGGACTCTCACTGTGCAAATCTACCTGTTGTAGATCACCAGTTTCGGCTGCCATCCCAAATCCTGCCAACCACTGCCACCGACCGTAGCGGTCATCAAAGTTGTTGCTGAAAAACAGGGCACAAAACGACGAATTCTTTGCTTCTTCCAGCAAACATTCAAGTAGGTATGTGTCCGTATCTCTATGCATATCAATCCATTTTATAAAACCACGGTTTCATCCGCCTCAGCGTGGCCGCCTTGATAAAAATCAGCGATGATCTTGGCCTTGGCCCTGCCCACAACCCCAGCAAGGGTATCTTCACTGGCTTCTTTTACCCGGGTAACACTCTTAAAATGCTTCAACAAAGCACGGGCGGTTTCCTCTCCCACGCCGGGCACTTCGGTGAGGGCGGTTCTGAGGGTTCCGCGATCGCGCCGACTCCTGTGATGGGTAATACCAAACCGGTGGGCTTCATCGCGCATGTGTTGTATCACCTTCAACGTTTCAGATTTTTTGTCGATGTACATCGGCAACGGATCGCCCGGATAGTAAATTTCTTCCAACCGCTTGGCAATCCCCACAATGGCCAATTTACCATAAATGCCCATGGCTTTCAGCGCTTCAACGGCCGCGCTCAACTGTCCTTTGCCCCCATCAACAACGATCAACTGTGGCAAGGGTTTCTGCTCATCCAACAGCCGAGAATATCGCCGTGTTAGGGCTTCTTTCATGGTAGCAAAATCGTCAGGACCTTCAACGGTGCGCACATTAAAATGTCGGTATTCTGATTTGGCTGGTTTGCCATTTTTAAACACCACACAAGCACTTACCGGATAGGTTCCTTGGAAGTTGGAGTTATCAAAACACTCAATGTGCTTGGGGAGTTCGCTCAAGCGCAGGTCTTTTTTCATTTGCTCCATCAAGCGATCCACCCGCAATTCTGGGTTGAGTTTTTCGTATTGCGATAGTTTTTCTTGCTTGAACAGCAGCGTATTTTTCATGCTGAGTTCCAGCAAACGACGTTTATCGCCCATTTTGGGCACGGTAATGCCAACCCCCGGAAATTCCAAATCCAGCGGCTGATTCAACACAATTTCTTTACAATCGTCGCCGTACTGCGCCCGCATTTCGGCCACTGTGGCTTCGAGCAATTCGGCATCGGCCTCATCGAGTTTCTTGCGAATTTCCACATTTCTGCTCACCACAATCAGCCCTTGGCTCACCCGCAGAAAATTCACGAAGGCCACCTTTTCGGTGGAACTGATGCTATACACTTCTAAATCTCCGAGGGTAGTGCTAACCACTGTACTCTTCGATTGATAGCGCTCGAGTGAATCCAATTTGTCTTTGTATTCTTGGGCTTCTTCAAATTGCAAGGCCGCGGCCGATTCAAGCATTAGTCCTTTCAGGTGCTGTTTTACCTCGCCGAGATGTCCTTTCAGCAAATATTTGATGTGGGCGATGCTTTCGTTATAGGCCTGTTCGGTTTGAATTCCTTCGCAGGGACCTTTGCAATTCCCCAACTGGTATTCCATGCAGATTTTGTGTTTGCCGGCGGCTACGCTCGCCGGCGACATCACCAAATTGCAATTTCGGGTGGGATACAATTTTTTCACCAAATCCAAAACCGTGTGCATCACTTTCACGTTGGCGTAAGGACCAAAATACTCAGAGCCATCGCGCACCGGACTTCGGGTGGGAAAAACCTTGGGAAAGCGCTCGGCTGTAACCCGAATATACGGATAGGTTTTATCGTCCTTCAGCGAAATGTTATACCACGGCTGAAACTCCTTGATCAAACTATTCTCCAGCAACAATGCATCCATTTCGGTATCCACCACCGTGAATTCGATCCGTTGAATTTTACTCACCAAAATGGCGGTTTTCCGGTTTTCGTGATGCTGCTTGGAAAAATAACTGCTAACCCGTTTTTTAAGGTTTTTCGCCTTGCCCACGTAAATGATTACCTCTTCGGCATCGAAATATTTGTAGACCCCCGGCTTGTGTGGGAGCGACTTCAATACTTCGGTAAGATGCGCGGGCTGCATGCCACAAAATTACGGGGAAAGCAACATCAATGTTGACCAATTTCCACGTGGTAAGCCACAATCGGTTCACCAAAAAATAAAGAGGCCTGTTTTTCAAAAGTTTCTGGATCGTCGGTTGTTACGAAAGACCGGGTACCGGCGCGCCGCAGGCGCGCCTCCATCTCGGGATGACGGACCAAATAATCTACCAAACGCTCCGCTACCAACCCACCCTGAGAAATCAACTTCACCCCCTCAGGAATGAATTTTTGTATCGTCTTTGTCAACAACGGATAATGCGTGCACGCCAACAACAACGTATCAATTTTCGGATTTCGCTGAAAAATGCGATCCACATGCTGCCTAACAAAATAATCAGCCCCCTCGCCCTCGCGCTGGTTGTGCTCAACCAAATATACCCACATCGGACATGCCTCCTGCTCCACCACAACCTGCGGAAAGAACTTCGCCACCTCAATCGGATACGACCCCGACTTTACCGTGCCCTCCGTGCCCATCACCCCCACAACCCCCGATTGAGTCATCAACCCGAGTTGTTCGGTGGTAGGACGAATAACGCCCAACACACGCTTGCTGTCTTTGCGCTTCGGCAAATCCACCTGCTGAATCTGTCGCAACGCCTTCGCCGATGCCGTATTACAAGCCAAAATCACCAGCTCACAGCCCTCATCAAACAACCAATTCACGCACTCCAAAGTATATTGATACACCGTTTCAAACGACCGGTTACCATACGGCGCCCGGGCATTGTCGCCCAGATACAAATAGTCATACCCCGGCAACGCATCCACAATGCTGCGCATCACCGTAAGTCCACCATAACCAGAATCAAAAATCCCGATTTTGCCCTGTGATATCGATTCCTTAGAAATTGTCACCCTTTGCTAGCTTTTATCTCAAAAAAAAGGACCGCCGTTTTCACAGCAGTCCTCAAATATAAGGTCTTCGCCAATTATTTCTTCAACATCGCAGCAATCACCGCAGCCGTGATATCATCAGCCACATTGGCGCTCCATACCACAGAACCTGTTGAGTTATCGATTACATGCGCATAGCCCTTTGCCTTGGCTACGTCACCGGCCGATTTCTTCACAGCATCCAAAATGGGCTGATACAACTTGGCCTGCTCTGATTGAATTTCTACTTTGTAAGCCTCTTGCGTTTCTTGGGCCTCTTGCTGCAAACGCTGGAAGCTCTTTTGAATCAACTCCAACTGCGCAGGAGACGCTTTCATCGCCAACTTGGCTTGGTAGTCTTTCTCCTTGTTCTGCATTTCCATTTCCAAATCCTGCAAACGCATGGCGTACCCTTGCTCAATTTTGGCCAACTGCGCCAAAGCTGAATCCTTCATGGGCAACGTATCCACCACTTTGGCGGTGTTGATGGTAGCGATTTTCTGAGCGTGAGCCATTGAACCCAATGCTACAAGCATGGTCATGGCGATAAAAAGAATGGTTTTTTTCATGTATCCTGTAATTATTATTGTCAAATTAGTTGCCGTCGGCATCATCACCACCACCGTTTACATTTCCGCCTGGTTTGGGTGCTGTTCCCCGGTTTTGCGTGTTGGGCTTGGCAGGGGTCACGTTCGCCCCAGGCATGTCATCGGTGGGAATTCCCAACGCCTCCATCACCTCCAACGTTTTGTCGTATTTCTGGTCGGCAAACAACATCAACGCGCCGCCACTTTTATCGAAAATATACGCGTAGCCCTCTTTCTTGGCTACGTTCTGTACTGCGTCGTAAACCCTGTCTTGCAAAGGCTTGATCAAACGCGAACGCTCTTGGAACAGTTCTCCGGTAGGACCGAATTTCGCCTCACGGTATTGAAAAAGCTCTGCTTCTTTCGATGCGATGGCTTCTTTTTTCTGGCGACGTTGGTCGTTGGTCAAAAGAATTTCTTCCGATTGAAAATCGCGAATCATCTGATCCAACGCGGTCTGCATCTGCTGGGCCTCACCCTGATATTTCGCCCCTAAATCGTCTAGGTCCTTTTGAGCAGCACGATATTCAGGCATCTTCGCCAAAATCACATCCGAATCCACGAATCCGATGTCTCTCGACTTCTGAGCCGATAAACCACCCACCACCATCGCCAAGCACATTATCAATATTCGTTTCATCATTTGTTGAGGATTGTCAAACTGCATGCCAAAAACCTTTAAACCACGAAAATATCAAATTAAATTGGATTTATGGGTGCTGTAAAAAAATTGCGTCTGTTAAGATTCTCTTACTTCGATGAAGCGCACGATCTATCAGCTGAATTTCGAAACGAACGGAATCGCCGCGATAGGTGTATGGCCTGGCAGGAATCACCAACGTAAAATCGCCATTAATGCTTTTATGCTTTCCCGTAGGGGTGATATTTTTTATGCGTTCGTGCAACACCAATGTATCATTGGCCCCCAGCAATGGATTCTTGGGATACTGCCATTGCCCACCCTTTTTATCTAAATAATACACCAGCAAGTTAAACTCGGCAGGATCCCCCACCCCGAAAGGGTAGAGCGTGTCTGCATCGCCCAGTCCCAAATCGCCATCCAAATCCGAAAATTCCATATCTGCCTCCACAAAACTGTCGTACCCAAAGCCACTGTTAAACACGTAAATCCCCTTGAAAGTCAGCGTTGGCGCAGAAGGAATTGTATCTTTGCCCCCGTTGCAGGCGCTGAATAGCCACAGTACACCCACCATGAAAAGGCCCGATATCAATGATTTGTTGAACATCTCCTCAGCCGAATTTACGGCTTTGGCCTCCTTGGTGCAAACCTATCAACGAAAAAACAACCCCGTGTTCCAAGAATGGTGCACGCAATTCCCTTCGGAAGGATTCAATTTCTTGCCCATCTCCTTTTTCAAAAGTCACTCCGTAGTCACCCAAAACCCCGAAATAAGCCCGCAACAGCCGGCCCAACTCTTGTTTACCAGCTCAGGAACCACCCTGCAAACCCCATCAAAACATTTTGTTCAAAACGCATCAACCTACGAACAGAGTTTCGTGCGAGGCTTTGAACTGCACTATGGTAAAATTGAACAATACTGCGTATTGGGGCTGCTGCCTAGTTACCTGGAGCGACAAGGTTCGTCGTTGATTTACATGGTGGATTACATGATTCAGCACGGACAAACAGGCAGTGGATTCTACCTCAACCAATACCAAGAAATAGCAACGCGCATCGCCCAAAATGAATCCAGAGGAATCCCTACCCTGCTGTTTGGAGTAACCTTCGCACTGCTCGCCATGGTCCAAGAACTGCCCACCCAAGCATGGCACAATACCGTCATCATGGAAACCGGTGGCATGAAAGGCAGAGGACCCGAAATCACGCGGGATGAATTGCATACCCACCTAAAAAAGACCTTTGTGGGTGCCGAAATCCACTCCGAATATGGCATGACCGAACTCTTGAGTCAGGCTTACGCAAAAAACGGACACCGATTCACCTGTCCGCCCTGGATGCAAGTGCACATTCAAGATCCGGGCGACCCAAAACAGTGGTTACCCAATGGGAAAACCGGTCGATTGTGCGTGATTGACTTGGCAAACATCGATAGCTGTAGTTTTATCGCAACGGATGATTTGGCTAAGCGCTACGAAGATGGAAGTTTTGAAGTCATGGGGCGCATCGACTTTTCAGACTTACGCGGTTGCAATCAACTGGTGATCGAATAAATCAATCTTCGTTTTCGTCGGGCAGTTCCAAAACCTGCTCAGCCAATTCCTCTTTGGGGTTCAATGATTTTTCCAGCGACAGAATCAACGCGGGGAGCAAGAACAAATTGGCAGCCATCCCCGTGAGCAATGTGAGGCCGGTGAGCCAGCCCAACGCTTGAGTTCCTTGGAAACTTGAGAAGGTAAAGATGAGGAAACCGGCGCAAATGGCGACCATGCTATAAATCATCGACACACCTACTTCCACGATGGTTTCGTTCAGGGCTTCACGCACCGGACGATTGTGTTTCACCAGTTCGCGACGGAAGGTGATGATAAAGTGAATGGTGGCATCGACCGTGATACCAAAAGCTATACTGAACACCAAAATGGTGGATGGCTTGAGCGGTATATCGAAATAGCCCATCGTGCCTGCGGTAACCAACAAGGGAATGATGTTGGGAATCACAGCAATAATGATCATTCTGATGGATGGAAACAAGAAGCCCATGGTGATGGTTATGATGATGAGCGACCAAAACGTAGCGCTGCCTAAGCTGCCATACAAATAGGAATTGCCTTTCAAAAACACAGGCACGGAACCGGTGATTTGGGTGGTATATTCTTCGGGAGGAAACACGCGATCCAAGATTTTGTATACTTCCTGGTTGATGCTGTCCATGCTCACGGAGCCCACGTCTCTCACCTGATAACTGATGCGCAAAGTGGTGTGGGAACTGTCCATCAGTCCACGAACAATGGCATTCTGCATGCTACCGGCTTGTGCTTCGGCTTCGGGCATTCTACCGGCCACATCGCTCATGGCAAGGGCATTTGGCAAACGATAAAAAGCAGGATCGCCTTCATTCACCATTTGGTTTCCGTAGCAAAGGACTTCTACCAAGGAAGTTGGTTTTGCGAATTCAGGGAATTTTTTGAGGGCTTTTTGTAAACGATTGGCTTTATCGAGAACATCAAAATTGGTCACCTCCGATTCATCATGGGTACGAATCAAGATTTCATAGGGCAGAATTCCTTTGAAATTGTCTTGGAAGTACTGCATATCCTTATACATCTTGGAACTTTTGGGTACATCGTCTACCATGTACGCAAGCGGATGCAATTTGAATACGAACGTTGTTGCCACCACGGTGATGGCAATGAACCAGAAGTAGATGCGACGTTTGCGATTAAACACCAAAAACTTCACCCAACTCAGGAATTTGTTGATGCCACCATTGTCGAGGTGTGCCACTTGTTTGTCGGACGGAACCGGCAACAAACTATACAACGCGGGTATACCAATGATGTTGATGAAGAA
>VGFS01000002.1 GCA_016868785.1 Bacteroidota bacterium | reverse complement strand
ATTGCTTTTTCTGTCCGATACAGTGGCCCCTTCCCAACCCCCTTTTTCGAAAAATGCATCACGTGGTACCCCGGACCATACTGTTCTTTCACCAACACCGGAAAAACCTGCTGTATCCAAACCCGCAACATCGGATCCATGCCCACCATGTTCGCATAAAAAAAATCATCGCCCCGCAGCAACCGCAACCGATCCCGGAACAACCCGTAATTGTCCGTCTCCTCCCGCAAATACCGCACATCCATACCCCTCGATTTTAACCCCTTCAAATCCCATCCCAACGCATCCGCATGAAATTCCATGAAAAATGGCTCAAACCCATATACCCACATCGAGGCAGAATCCCCAATCTTAACCCCATTACCCCCAGCCGTAACCGATCCATCACCCAGCCCCCAACGCTGAAAAGTTCGCACCGCCCCGTCGTACGACTGATTGCCAAACAAAGCAAAATGCCTGCGGTCCACCGCCAACGTATATACATTCAACCCCAACGTAACCACAAACATCGCCACCTTCAAGCGATATGGAAAACGCACAGAATCTAACCACCAAAACACCAACAACAAACCAAAAGGAAAGGAAAACAACAACACCGAATCCTGAAATACCGGTGCGCGATACACAGAATAAAAAAAGGCAATCAACAACGGCATCAAATACAAAAACAACACAGTAACAAACCCACGGACATCAAAAGGCACACAGCCCAACGCCGCGTCTGTCTCCTCCGCTTCGCGGGGGCCCCTCATCCTCAAAACCAAAATCACCAACCCAACCAACAACCACAAAGCCCATATCCATACACTATATCCCACCGAATACAACACATGCTTCCCCAACGTTTCCACCGTTGGCACCGATAACCATCCCGGACTTCCCACCAACAAATGATGAAAGAAAATCCCCATCTGATGCCCGTACAACGCCACCATCAACGCCCATGGCCACAAATACCTCAGCCAATACCGACGCGGTACCCAACCCAGCCCAACCAAAAACAACAACCCCAAAAACAATACATTGAAATAATGATTCGATGCCCCCAAATACCCCGATAACGCCAACAATCCCATCGAACCTGCCAACAACCCCACCCGCGAAGAATCGCCACCGCACAAACCCACCCAGCGTAGCCACAAATAGAACGACCATAAACACAACAGCAAACCAGGTGCGTACGGTCGGGCAATCTCACTGTACATCAACGGAAATTGTAGTGTGGCCAGCATCCCGGCCGATAACAAACCCGCCCATGGCCTCCCCAACCGCATCCCAATGTGTATCATCACCACCACCGACCCAAAACCACACAACAAAAATGGCAACTTCACCACCCACACCGACGTTCCAAACCACTTCGTCCAATACCACAAAAAAACTTGTATCAACATCGGATGGCCGTCGTTCCAGACCACCCCGTTGATTAACTCACCCAAACCCGATACCCGCAAACGCATCAATGCCGATGTTTCGTCGTTAGTCAACGGAATCGACATCATCCACCCAAACCGCAACACCGCCGCCACAACAACCACCAATAAAACCGCGTAAAAAAACCATCGCTCTGCACCCCGCACCAACCGCCCCGCGCTATCCGGTGTGGTACCCATCGCTATTCCGAAATCATGCGTACCACTTCGAAAACTTCGGCGTATCTACGCGATACCTGAACCCCGCGCATTCGCAACTGACTGCGTAAAAATTCTTCGTTGGCATAGGGCCGGTGGGCTTGGCTGCGGTACTTCGACAAAGCTGCCACCTTCGCCTGCGCATCCTCCTCACTCACCACCTCAAACGACGCTGTATTAAAATTCAAATTGTTCCACGGCAACTCATAACAAAACACATTGCAAAACTTGAACGCCCGCAACGCCTCCTCCGCCATGGTCTTGTGGTCCTGATGGATGTCGTGCAAACAAGGCATCATCACCGTATCGGGCTTCAATTCCTCGCGCAACCGAATCAAATCGTCCAAAATCTCCTGCCTGCGGTAGTTGAACGTCCTTACCTCATAACGATACAAAAACAAATTCTCTGGCAAAATGCCCAACGCCGCAGTGGCCTCCCTCACCTCATGGATGAGAATGTCCTTCGGAAACCCCTCAATCACACTCTGCTCGCAAGCACTGAAAGCGGCATAATACACCTTCTTTCCCTGTCTGATCAACTTGGCAATGGTAGCTCCACAGCCCAATTCCGCATCATCCGTGTGCGGCGATAGCAATAATATTGTGTTTCCTACCATAGTGCTTTGTCTCTGTCTTTGCTTTTCTTCTTCAATTTTAATACTTCCCGCGGTAAATTCACCTTATAGCTACTGGATAAACCCTCCACAGAAACTATTACATACACCTCATCTTCGGAATAATGGACTTCAACCTCCTCGCCTTTGAAAGGACCGTCCAACACTTGCACCAAATCACCAGGCTCTAATTGAACCGACATATCCTGCTGCTGAATCTGATATCCTTTTTCAATCAATCGTTGTATCAATGATACTTCCTTTTCAGGAACCAATGCATCTTGACCGTTACAACGTAAAAATTTCACAACACCGGGAACCTGCAATACCAAATCACGCTGAATTTCAGTTGGCCGAACAAAAATATAAGCATTGAACAGTGGCATTTCTACCCACTTCTTCCTGTCACTCCATACCCTTAACTTGTTAACCAACGGCAAATAGTGCTCAATTGACCTCTGAGAAAAATACGCCGATACTTTCTTTTCCTGCCTGCTCGCGCAATAAATCACTTTCCAAGGCTTGTTCTCTGCATCCATTTGTGTTAATCATTAAAAAATGAACGATTCTCTGCGATGGCCCGATAGCCACTCACCATATCTTCCACTATTTCAGCCGCCGTTTCAATGCGATTAATCCTTGCACTGATCTGTCCTATCTCCAATTCTCCATCCACAATATCACCCTCAAACATGCCTCGCTTCGCTCGGCCCCTTCCCAATAACAATTTCAATTCTTCCACATCAGCCCCGCGCTCATACGCCTCCATCACCGATTGGTAAAAAGGATTCTTTAACAACCGCACCGGCGTGATCTCCTTCAAGGTCAACTCCGTAGAACCCTCAGCCGCCAACAAAATCTGCTCCTTGAACAACGCATGCGCACTGCTCTCCGCCGCCGCCGCAAACCTACTGCCTACCTGAACACCCGAAGCACCCAAACACATCGCCGCAGCCATCGTCCGACCACAACCAATGCCGCCCGCCGCAATCACCGGTACCGACACACAATCAACAATCAACGGAATCAAACACATCGTGGTGGTTTCCTCCCTGCCGTTGTGTCCACCCGCCTCAAACCCCTCCGCCACAATCGCGTCCACCCCCGCATCCTCAGACTTCTTCGCAAATTTTGTGTTGGCAACTACATGCACCACCGTACAGCCGCGCTCCTTCAACCAACCCGTATACTTGGCCGGATTGCCAGCGCTCGTAAAGACAATTTTTACCCCCTCCTCAACCAAAATCGACAAATGCTGCTCAATGTCTGGATACAACAACGGCACATTCACCCCAAAAGGCTTGTCCGTGGCCTGCTTGCACTTGCGAATGTGATCGCGCAAAACCCCGGGATACATGCTCCCACTGCCAATCAATCCCAAACCGCCCGCATTCGATACCGCACTGGCCAACTCCCAGCCACTGCACCATATCATCCCCCCCTGAACAATGGGGTATTTTATCCCAAACAACTGCGTAATGCTCAACCTCGTTTGCATGGGCCCTGAAAAAACCTTTGTTTACGCGTCAACAACCACTCCCATGGCAGAGAATTTTGCGATGCGCTCCTGAATTCTGTCCTCCGGATCCATGCCCTCCAACTCACCCAAACTCTGCAATACCGCCGCCTTCAATGAGTCATAGGCCGCCTGTGGATCATGATGCGCACCACCCAATGGCTCCGATACAATTCCGTCTACCAATTTGTTTTGTAACATATCCGTGGCCGACAACTTCAATGCCTCCGCCGCACGCTCCTTCATCTCCCAAGTGCGCCACAAAATACTTGAACAACTTTCCGGACTAATCACACTGTACCAAGTGTACTCCATCATCAAAACCCTGTCACCCACACCGATGCCCAAAGCACCGCCGCTGGCACCCTCTCCAATCACCACACAGATAACCGGAACTTTCAACACACTCATCTCCAACAAGTTTCTGGCAATGGCCTCGCCCTGTCCCCTCTCCTCAGCCTCCAAACCCGGTGATGCACCCGGCGTATCAATCAAAGTGAGAATCGGCACATTGAACTTCTCCGCCAACTTCATCAAACGCAACGCCTTGCGATACCCCTCTGGGTTCGGCATACCGAAATTGCGCAACTGACGCTGTTTGGTGTTTCTGCCCTTCTGCTGCCCAATGATCATGAATGGCTTACCCTCAATGTTCGCAAATCCACCCACAATCGCCTTGTCATCCTTCACCTGCCTGTCACCATGCAACTCGATGAAATCTGTAGCGATGTTTTCGATGTAATCCAAAGTGTACGGACGCTCCGGATGTCGGCTAATTTGAACCTTCTGCCATCCCGATAAATTGCCGTAAACCGTCTGCTTGGCCTCCTCAATCTTGTTCTCCAAGGTGGCCATCATATCTGTCATGTCCAATTTACCCATCTCGTGGGTTTCCTTGGCTTTTTCAAGCTGATCCATCAGCTCTACTATGTCTTTTTCGAAATCGAACCAATTTTGATTTGCCATCGTATGCAAATAAATGAATTTATGGGGCAGTTTTACCCCATGATACAATAAAAGTTATGAAAGCCAAGATTAAACCCAATCCATGGCCATGGCAATCCCACCAAAAAAAGTAGGCAAACCCAGCCAAAAAGCCTCAGGTTGAAAAATCGTAAGGTAAGTAAGTGCCAAGCCACTGATCACAGTGAGCGCCCAGTAGCCTTTGGTGTTACGCTTTTGAGTATTCATGATGTTGCGAAGATACTCAGATTCACAAAACTACCCAAGCACAATTTTAATCCAACAATCGCTCGTCCCAAAACCGCACAAACCGCTTGCCCCAATCAATGTCCGCCGTGCTCGCCTCCAAAGGCAGCCCCAACGCCTGTCGCACCGCAACCACCGGCATGTTCAACCCTGCCAACAACAACACCGATGTGGTGCCCTGCAACCGAGGATTGATCTCTATCAAATGCGGTACCCCCGCAGCATCCTCCTTCCACTGCATCCCGATCGGACCTTCAAGCTCCAACGCCTGCGCCAACCGAATGCAAAATGCAATCAACCCAAAATTGCGGTCCAACTTGCCCGCCACACTAATCCCACCAATCATTTTGTCGCGCGTTCTCGGCACACAAAACAACGTCTTCCCCCCCGCACACAACATGTCTACCGAATATTCCTGTCCCTCCATATACCCACAAACCATCATCGGAATTTCAAAACGCTCCGGTAAACGCCTCCGCCACTCGTCCAAGGTCATCGGCTCTACCCCCGCCTTGCGCGATAAAAAAACACCCAACTCCACCGATTCTACCACAATCCCAAAACCCCGACTCCCATTGCCCCGAACCGGCTTGAAACAAACCCCAAGTCCCTGTTCCTGCAACGAAATCACCGCGCGCTCAAACGAAAGCCAATCCCCGCACACCTCAAAAGCCGGCACCGGCAACCCCAATGCTTGGGCCTGCCGTGCCGATAACCCCTTGTCATTCGCAATGCCGATAGATTCGGCACCGCTCAATATCAATGTAACCCCCAATGCCTCAAATTGCGACCTGCCCCTCGACAATACATCCAACTCCCTCGTGGTAATCGGTAACACCACATCCACAGCATGCGCAACACAAGCCCCCAACACCACCTCCAAATAAGCCCCCTCATCACTGCTCGGTGGTACCACCAAAAAAACATCACACAGCTGACGGCCATAAGCATGCGCATTCACATCGCCCGCCACAATCCGCCAAGCAGATTCCTCGCGCAAACACCGACAAATACCCGCAAATCCGGGTGCACCTGCACCAGAAGGTATCAATACCGTAATGGAATTGTCTGTAATCATCTACCTGCAAAAGAAGGCATTATCCCCAAAAGGATAACCTCCCCCGCTAATTAATTGGCAAACGGATCTGAATACTTCGGATTGCTAATGAAAGAAACATCCGTCAATGTGCGCAAAAACGCAATCAACGCATCCTTCTCTTCCGCCGTGAAATTCATCCGCTTCGGATTGCCACGGTCATCCTTCAAATTGGCATCCAAATGAGGATGAGCCTGTATGCCCCTACTGTAATGATCGATCACACTTTCCAAAGTACCAAAACGACCGTCGTGCATGTATGGCGCACTCAGCTCAATGTTGCGCAAACTTGGAATACGGAAATTACCATTCCCCTTTCCATTGTCGGCATACGTTTTATCCAATCCAACATTGGCAGTACCCGCAACCGTGGGCGCACCATAAGCCCCACCTGGATCGTCAGGTGCACTGAAATTGCTGCCGCTGTGACACTTAAAACATGACGCTCTCTCAGAGAAAAACAAGTCGTGACCCATCTTCTCCATCATCGTGAACTGCGCCAATCCCTCATTCACCTTGTCGTTCTTGGAATTCATCGTTACCATCGATGAAACAAAATGAGTCATCGCCAAAGAAACCTTCCTGCGGGTGATCTCCGTAGATCCAAAAGCCTCCTGAAACAACGGACCGTAAAAATCCGTGGCCGCCAACTTCTTCTCCAACATCTCGTCAGACTCCATACCCATCTCGATGTGGTCGAATACCGGACGTAAACTCAAATCCATGGGCGACTGTGCTCGTGAATCCCAAAACAAATTATTAAAGCTTACAGGGTTATTGATGCTCATGCTGTTTCTGCGCGTAACCTTGCCACCGAAACCTACACTCACAGGCATGCGGTCGCTGAAACCCAACGACTGGTGATGACAACTGCCACAAGAAACCGCGTTGTTCAAACTCATGCGCTTGTCGTAAAACAAAACGCGACCCAATTTCGCACTGGCATTGCTAAACGTCATCGCCGCTTCCTGCATGTCCGTGTCTATATTACCCGTTGTGCCCGGAAATCCATTGGTGAACTTGAACGACCTGCCCAAAATCATATTCTTCACGCTCAATGAAGTGCCGTTAACCATCGTAACATACTCGTAATCAAACGATGACGCGTTCGCCAAATTGGGCGTTTTCAACGCAACACCCCCGATGGGATTGTCGCCATCACAGGCCACCATGCCCAACATTGTAAGTCCCGTTAAGCCAGCCAAAATCAGTCCTGTCAATTGTTTGCTCTTCATCATTTTGTTTAATTTTTCGTGAAATTTCAACAAAATTATGGGTAAAGATGTGGCGAAAATCGCAAATAGCCAAATTTATTCGGCGAAATTCACAGATACTTAACGGATCTCACTTTTCACAAAATAATGATTTTGCGTGCACAGACATGCACCATACCAGACATTTAGAGGCAATGAAAGCCCATTTCACCGCCGATTGTCTGCAAAAACTATACGATGAATTCGGGCTAAAAAACCACGAATTGGCCATCGATTAATACCCGAACAAATCCTCAATCTTTAGCTCTACTACCTTGCCGTAGCGCGACAAATCCTCCTTCTTCACCCGGTTTCTGTCAGCCACAACCACCAACGAATACGGCTTGCCACTCACCCTTTCCTTGTGGAAATTGGCGATGTCAACCATACCCAAAGTCGATAACTTCTTGTAGTTCTCCAGATTCGGTACCACCGTTGAAAACCCGCGATCCATATTCGCATCCAACGATGAAATATAGCGCGAACGCTCCAACCGATTCGTCTCTACCTGGTTCGCCAAACTCTTCTTCGCCAACTCAAACACCTCCGCATTCTGCGGCAACGTGGTCAACAATTCATTCATCGCCCCAACCGCATCGTGAAATTTATCGGCCTGCGTACCCACAAATCCGACCATGGAATTGTATTTCCCCTTATAACCGGCCGCACGGTAAACCGCATAAGTACTGTACGCCAACGCCTTCGCCTCCCGGATGTTCTGGAAAACCACACTGCTCATATCACCCCCAAAATATTGGTTGAACGCCGATACCAATGGCGACTCCGCCTCGCTCAACACCGATCCCCTGGAATACCAGTTGATACTCGCCTGCACCTGATCGTAATGGGTGAAATATACCACCGGCTGCGTTACTTCCTTTTCTGCAAACAATTGACTCACCGACTTCGATTTATCTAGCTGAAACGCCAATTCATGCTTCGTTTGATCTGCCGGCAATTGGTGATACAACCGCAACGATGCTGTCACACCCGCCCTATCCCGAGCCCCGTAGTAATCCATAGTATGCTTGATGTTCTTAATCCCCTTCATCAATTTCACCACATCCTCCGCTTTCATTTTCTGTAACTCCGCATTGCTCAACACCCACTTCGATGGATTGTTGGCTCCGTACATCGCATACGACATCAAAGCACTGCGAATGGCCGATGGATTTGATTTCGCATCCTCCCGAGACTTAATAATATCCGCCACCATCGATGCAAAAACCACCTCATCCACCTTCGGATTGTTCATCAGCCGGTCGAACAGCCAAACCGCAGAATCGAAGTTTTCTTCCGGACCTTCAACCCCAAACACAAAATGCTCAGTTCCCGCAGTGGCGCCAAAACTACAGCCCCAACGATAAAACGCCTGACTGATCTCCGCCGCAGTGTACCCGTCCGTTCCAACATAAGAAATGTAACCCTGCAACAACTCCAACGCCTTGTTGTGCCAAGTGCCGTAGTCGTAGCGGTACGACAAATTAAACAAGCGATTGTCGGTGTTTTTCACATAACGCATCACCGCTGGACCTACGTACTCCTGCTGTATGGCCGCTTTCAAATCCACCACCTCAGGATTGATTTTTTCCGATGGCAACGCCAACCAATTCTTCACAAACGCACTCTGCTTGTCTCGATTCAACTCCACCGGATGAATGGCAGGTTTCTCAATTTTTTCCGATACCGGCTTCTCCCCCTTGCGCTTGTAAACCACCACACGGTCCATGTTCAAAAATACATTGGCAAAATCCACCAAATAGTCCTTCGACATCTCCTTCATCATGGCGATTTCATTGAACTTATCGCGATAATCCAACCCCTGAATGAACGCGTCTTTCAGCAAGAAACAACGACTTTCATTCTCGTCAAACGCCTTGATTTTCTCAATTTCCTTATTCAATATGATGGCCTTCAACAAATTGGCATCAAACTCGCCCTTGCGAATCTTCTCCAACTCACCCAGCAACAATTCCTTTACCTCCTCCAACGTTTGTCCCTCCTTGGGCGATCCCTGAAGATAAAAAATGCCGTAGTCAGACAGTTGCTCCACGCCGCTGTAGGCCGATAAAACCTTTTGCTTCAACACCAAATTCACGTCAATCAATCCCGCCTTGGAATTGCTCAGCAACAAATCGATCAACTTCGCGGCCCGTGATTCCTCCGTGCCCGCATTCGGAATGCGAAAACCTACATTCACATACTCCGCCTCAGGATCCACCAACTCGTACGTACGCTCCTGGTTCACCGGCGTCTCCAACTCAAAAACATAGTTGTAAACGTCCTTGCGCTGCATAGACCCAAACTGCTCGTATACCTGCTGCGCCACCGCATCCGGATCAAAATCACCACTCATGATGATCGCCATGTTGTTGGGCACGTAATAGTCGTTATAATAATTGCGAATGGCCTCCAAACTGGGGTTCTTCAAATGCTCCACCGTTCCGATGGTCGTCTGCAAACCATAATTGTGCTTCTTGAACAAATCCGCCATCATCACCTCATAGACTTTGTCGCCCACCCGATCCAACGAAATGTTTTTCTCCTCATACACCGCTTCCAACTCCGTGTGAAACAATCGCAGAACAGGGTTGCGGAACCGCTCTGCCTCCAAAGCAATCCACTTGTTCACCATGTTCGATGGGATGTCGTTGATGTACACCGTTTCATCGTTGCTGGTAAACGCATTCGTGCCCTGAGCGCCCATGGCCTGACACATTTTGTCGTATTCATTGGCAATCGCAAACTTCGCCGCCAACTGACTCACACTATCAATGGCCCGGTAAATCGATTTCCGTGCGATAGGAACTGTGCTGTGGTTATACTTTTCATACAATTGGTCGATTTGCTTTAACAACGGCGCCTCCTTGGCCCAGTCCAAACTGCCGTATTTGTCCGTTCCCTTGAACAACATGTGCTCCAAGTAATGCGCCAAACCCGTGTGGTCCGCTGGGTCGTTCTTCGATCCCGTTCTCACCGCCACCATGGTGTAAATGCGGGGCGATTTTTTCTGTGTCGATGTGATCAGCGTTAACCCATTGGCAAACGTGTATTGCCTCACCTTCAACGGGTCATTGCCATAACTGATGACCTCCCACTGCGCCGTGGTGGCCGTATTCAAACCCACAACAACGTCTTGGGCCTGCACGCTAAATGCACACAGGACAACCATTAACAAAGAAAAAATCGATTTCATAGAAGCACAAAAATAGGGGTTCTCTACCTTCGCCATGGTGTATTTATCTTCGCAGACATCATGTACGTCGAAAATTGGGTAGCGCTCGGACTTGGGGGCAACATGGGAAACCGATTGCAAAACATCGGCAAAGCCCAAATGCTCATCGCCCAACAAGTGGGTGAAATTGTCAAAGTCTCCGCCCTCTACCAAACCGCCGCCTGGGGCCATACCGATCAACCCGATTTCCTCAACCAAGCCATCATCGTCAAAACACCCTTCACACCCAAAATGCTGCTAAACAAATGTTTATACATCGAAAAACAACTCGGTCGTAGGCGCGATATCCCGTGGGGACCTAGAACGATTGATATAGACATATTACTATATAACGATTCAATAATCGACAAAGAATCCCTGCAAATCCCCCACCCATACATGCAAAACCGAAGGTTTGTGCTGCAGCCCCTGGCCGACATCGCCCCCAACTACCGACATCCCCAACACCGCAAATCGCTCAAAGAACTCCTCGTCGCCTGTCCCGATACCCTGCCCGTCCTCCCCTTCTACCCCTGATGTACCTGCCCTATACCCTCCTCCCCGATGTGCGATGGTTTGTCATCGGCCTACAGCAGTCGCAATTTTCCATCCTTCAAAATGTGCCCTTCCAAAAACAGAACGGACACAATCGTTATGCCATCGGTGGACCCAATAACATCCAACCACTTTCGGTGCCCGTGCACCACGATGACCGCAACATCCCCCTCCCCCACGTGCGCATCAACTACAACCAAAACTGGATCAAAGACCATAAACAAGCCTGGCAAACCGCCTACGGCAAATCGCCCTTCTTCGAATATTACGATTATCGATTTTGGGCCGTGTTCAACGAAAAACCCACCACCATGCAAGACCTTATCGAAGGCTGCAACCAAGTGCTTTTTACCAACCTAAAAATCAACCAACAACCCCAATACTCACCCGCCCCCGGAGCAGAAAAATCAATCATCGCACAGCAACTGCTAACCCCATACTACCAACAATACCAAGCCCTCACCCTGCCCAACTACCCCCAAGTGTTCGATACCAAATTTGGCTTCCGCTCGCCCCTCAGCACCATCGACCTGCTGTTCAATTTGGGTCCGCTCGCCCCCGACTACTTCCAACAATTTCAACAATTTCAGGCAACAACCCCCTGAGCCAACCCCCACCCAAACTCCCTATATTCGCACCATGAGCGTTCTCAAAAAATTGGCCTCGCAAACCGCCGTCTACGGACTCAGCACCATGGTGGGTCGGTTGATCAATTATTTGCTCGTACCCCTGTATCTGATCAAACTCTCCCCAGCCGAATACGGTGTGGTGAGCGTCATGTTTACCTACGCAAGTTTCCTGGCCATCGTCTTTGCACTCGGACTTGAAACCGCCTTCTTCCACTTCTCCAAACAAACCCAAAAACCCGCCAAAGTCCTCTCCTCGGCAACCTATACCCTCATACTCACCGGCTGCGCCGCCGTCCTCACCGCCTGTTGGATGGGACCGCAAATCATGGACTGGATGGGATACCCCCAATACCCCGAACTCATCGAATACCTCGTATACATCCTCGCCGCCGATGCCATCGCCGCGCTCGGATTTGCCTGGTTGCGTCAGCAAGAAAAACCTTGGTCCTTCGCCTGGATCAAACTCTCCAACATCGGCATCAACATCGCCGCCAACCTCTTACTGCTCGTTGTAGCGCCCACCTTCGGCGACTTTGTCCTAAACCATCGCGATACCTTCTTCGGACTCCACCTGTCGCACGACCTCTTTCCAAGCGATACCTGGCAGTCCATCGCCACTTGGGGACAAACCCAAGCCAACCCCCACAACATGATCGCCAACATCTTCCTCAGCAACTTGTTGGCCTCCCTCATCACCCTGCCCCTGCTGTCGAGCACCTTCACCCAACTCAAAGAAGGCTTTGATGTATCCCTGGTACAGCGGATGCTCCAATACTCGCTCCCCCTCATCATCGTTGGACTCGCCGGGATGATCAACGAAACCATAGACCGACTGCTGCTCAAAAACCTCTTGCCAGCCAACATCGCCGACGCCGAAACAGGCATGTACTCGGCCTTCTACAAACTCAGCCTGGTCCTCACCCTCTTCGTTCAGGCCTTCCGATTCGCCGCAGAACCCTTCTTCTTCAGCAAAAGCAGCGATGCCGATGCCAAAGAAACATACGCCTACGTGATGCGCATGTTCGTCTATGCCACCGGCGGGATTTACCTATTCACCATGGTTTTCATGCCCTGGATCGCCCCGCTGCTCATGCAAAAACCCATTTATTACAACAACGCACGCGGACTTTCGATCATCCCCGTGCTGCTGTGTGCCAACGTGTGCCTGGGATTGTACTACAACCTCAGCATTTGGTATAAACTGTCGGGACAAACCAAAATGGGTGGCCTCATCGCCGCCGCCGGAGCCGTGGTTACCCTCATCGGCAACTATTTGTTCATCCCCCAATACGGATTTGTGGCCTCGGCCTACACCACCCTCGCCGCCTATGCCACCTTGGTGGTGCTGGGGTATGCTTTCGGACAAAAAAACTACCCCATTCCTTACCAAGTGGGATTGCTTTTGTTCGTCCTTTCCGTGGCCATTTTGCCCGTCACCTTCCTGCCCCAATACTGCCCCGAACTGCCCCAATACAGCTATTTTATCTTGCCGATGATTTATGGGGCGATGATTTATTTGATAGAAACCTTTTTGAAAAAACGACATGCTAGCCGTTAACATCATCAACCAATCTCAACACCCCTTACCCAAATACCAAACGGCCCTAAGTGCCGGGATGGACCTCCATGCCAACCTCACAGAGCCCCTGGTTTTAGAGCCCCAAGCCCGGATTCTGGTTCCCACTGGATTGTTCATTGAACTGCCCGAAGGGTATGAAGCGCAAGTGAGGCCGCGCAGCGGCCTCGCCCTCAAACACGGCATCACCGTCCTCAATAGCCCCGGCACCATCGATGCCGACTACCGCGGTGAAATCAAAGTGCTGCTCATCAACCACGGTCAAGCCCCCTTCACCATCCAAAATGGAGAACGCATCGCCCAAATGGTCATCGCCCAACACGCCACCTTGCAATGGAACGAAACCCATACCCTCTCCAACACCCAACGCGGCGATGGCGGGTACGGTAGCACCGGGGTAACACAGCCCTAACACCCAATTCATTCCGAATCCTTACCTTTGCACCAATTTTTAACGATTTAAAAAGTACCCCTTTCCCCTCATGAAACTCATCATCCCAATGGCCGGCATGGGCAAACGCATGCGCCCTCATACACTTACCACCCCCAAACCCCTCATCAAAGTCGCTGGAAAATCCATCGTGCATTGGCTCATCACCGACATCGCCGCCGTTTGCGGTGAATCCATCGATGAAATTGGTTTCGTGGTAGGTAGATTTGGCGATGCCGTAGAAGCCGAACTCCTTCAAATCGCCGAAAGCGTGGGAGCCAAAGGGAAAATTTTCTACCAAGATGTAGCCGAAGGAACCGGCCATGCCATCCTCTGCGCACGCGAATGCCTCAAAGGCGATGTCATCGTGGCTTTTGCAGATACACTGTTCCGTACAAAATTCAACCTCGACAAAACCAAAGATGGGGTAATCTGGGTCCACAAAGTAGCCAACCCCAGCTCGTTTGGTGTGGTGAAATACAACCAAGACAACATCATCACCGACTTCATCGAAAAACCCCAAGAATTTGTGTCCGACCTGGCCATCATCGGCATCTACTACTTCAAAAGTGGGGAGACCTTGGAGGCCGAGATTCAGTATCTGATCGACAACAATATCCGTGAAAAAGGCGAGTACCAACTCACCAACGCCATGGAAAACATGAAATCCAAAGGCATGCAGTTTGTCCCCGGTGCCGTGGATGAATGGCTCGACTGTGGCAATTACGCCGCCACGGTGTACACCAACCAACGCATGCTGGTAAACAAAGCCCCCGAATTCGCCGGAGTCGCCGCCCGTTTCGATGAAAGTGTTACCATCCATGAGCCCTGTTTCATCGGTGAAAATGTATCTTTGAAAAACTGCGTGATCGGTCCGCATACCTCCATCGGCAACAATTCGTCCGTGGAAAACTGCACCATCAGCAACACCATCGTACAAGGGCAATGTTCACTCAGCCATTTCAACTGCCACGACTCCCTCATCGGCAACCACGTTGCGGTGAAAGGCAACCGCACCCCCAGCCAAGAATACAGTCTTGGCGATTTCAGCAGCATCGGTTGATTGCCAGAGTAATTAGACCCTACCTATTCATTTTCTTTGCCCTTTTTGGTGCGATAACCCCCGCATCCCCCGCCCGCGCCCAGTCTGCGAGCCAAGAAATCTATGCCCCTGCCAACATCAAACTGGCCTACTACTCCGCCGAAGCCCAATACCAAGCCGAAAACTTCCACGAAGCCCAGCAAGCCTTTCAGCAACTGATCGATAGCTTTTCCGCGCCCACCACCAAACCCTTCCTCCTCGGCGCCTACTTCCGCCTGTCGCAACTCCACGCCGCAGAATATACCTTCATCACCAAAAACAACAGCGCCCAAACCCATTCCCCCGATATCATCCAAGCCCTCCACTACCTCGAAACCGGACTCTCCCTGCAGCCCAACAACATCGATCTGCTCTTCCTCAAAGCCAACCTCGAATACAACCACAACCAACCCCTCAAAGCCGCCAGCACCTTCCAAACGCTCTGCACCCTCGACCCCCATTCCTTTACCTTTCATCACTTTGCCGCCATCGCCCTGTCGCAAACCCTCAAAGGCCCCAACAGCACCCAACAAGCCCAACAATTGCGCACTTTCTGCGATACTTGGGAAAAACACCTCGGCAATACCGAAAAATTGGCCCAGTTCCGACAGCTCGCCAACGACCAACTGCAAATTCAACAACTCAATACCAACAGAAATAACCCCAACAAAAGCACCAACCAATCTGCCCCCAACAGCAAACCCAACGCCCTTTCAACCCCCAACAAATACCGAAAATTCCTAGCCCTCAGCTTCGAAACGAACCGCTTCCAAGAAGCCCATATCTGGGCCGATTCCCTCGAATCCGTAGCCCCCGTGTTCTCCGCCCACAACCTGGTCAACGCCTTTGCCTACGCCCACAACAACCAATGGGAACTCGCCGATGCCGAAACCGCCAACAGCCAAGTGGAAACCGACCCGTTCGTGCTTAACCAATACCTGAGAATCCAAGCGCGTATCGCCTCGCACCGCGCCCAACAACACCCCAACTTCGGCAACCCCAAACTGCCCGAAACCGAAACCGCATTGAATCTCTGGATCCAACTCAATCAGCAAGAAGGACTCTCTCCCAACGACCTCCCCTTCGCCATTTCCATCGCCGATCAAGCCAAATCCGTCCAATACCTAACCCTTTGGAAACAAATGGCACAGGATTTGAAAACCCCTCCTTCACAGAAATAATCCCCACCCCACAAGCCCATGAAGCCCCTTTTCACCCTCCTCGCCCTAATAGGCACCCATACTCTCGCACAGGCCCAAACCAATACAAAATTGCCGCTGACGGACAACCGCCTGCCGCAAGACAATCACTGGACCTATTTCACCGGGCGGTACGATGTTGACTTAAATGATAAAGACGTCCCACCCTTGGTCCTTAGCATCCGCATGAAACGCGATTCCATCGTCTGGTTTAGCCTCAGCGCCAATGTGGGTGTCCAAATTCCCGTGGCCAAAGGCATCATCCACAAAGACACCATCAAAATTGCCATCAACGAAATCCCCAACCTCAATCCAGAAAAAGTTTATTTCGAAATCCCCGTGTCAGACGCCCTGAAAATAGCACCCATCCCCCTCGGCATCAAACAAATCCAAAATCTGTTTGTAGGACAGCCCTTAGTTGATACCTGCAGCCGCGAAACACCACCCAATTCTGTTTACAATTTTTTAGTATCACACAATCTGCTTTGCTACACAACCCAAACCAATCCCTTGGTAATCAAATCTTATTTTGACACAGCGTCTACTCAGACCTCTGTATTCTCACAACTGCGCCTCACCGAAATCAGCAGTCGCATAAACCAAAAGAATGAAGCAACAGTAGAACACTATAAGTGGCTCAACGTGTCCAAAGAATCCAACGGAGACATCACCGCCCTCCCCATGGCGCTTAAAATAAATACCACCAGTGCACAACAAAGTGCACAAGTCGATTTGACGTTAACAACGGCCCGATACGATGCAATACCTTCGTATCCGTTCAAAATCGATAGTTCCTACAAAAAACAAACCCTCCCAAAATAACCCTTGCGCATCCTGGCCCTCATATTGCTGCTGATTACCTCCCTGTTGCCAAACACAACACAGGCCCAATCACGCAAACAACTCGAAGCCAAACGCAAAAAAATGCAACGGGTCATCGCCGAGCAAAAAAAGGCCCTGACATCCACCCAAAAAGAAAAGTCGGTCACCCTCGATAAACTCAATTCGCTCAACCAAATCATCCAACAGCGACAGGTGGTCATCAAAAACCTGGGAATGGAAATTCGTTCGGTGAATTATGAACTCACACAAAAACAAAAATTTCTCGACAGTCTCACCAGAGAGCATGCAGCCCAACAGCTAAAGTTAAAGAAAACCATCATCAAAGCTTATAAAACCCGCAAAAGCGGACGTGAAATCGCCTTCGTTTTCTCCTCAAAATCCATCTCCCAAGCCATGCGCCGATGGAAATACCTGAGAAAAATTTCGGGATATCGCCGACATCAAATTACCGCCATCACAGCCCAAGCCCAATCGCTCGGAAAAACCATCAACCAACTGGAAGGGGTAAAGCAAGAGAAATCCGTGCTCATGGGCGAAAATGAAAAGGAATCCAAAGAACTAGAGACCGATAAACAAGCCAAACAAACCCTAGTCAAAGAACTATCGGGCAAAGAAGAAGAACTGCGCGATCGCATCCGCGACAATGAAAAAGCCATTGCCCGACTCAACAACGAAATCAGTCGGTTGATCGCCAAAGAAATCGAGGCCGAACGCAAACGCAAAGCCCGCGCCGTTAGCAGCGCCAGCAAAGCCAGCAGCGGAGGCGGTAGCAGCAGCGCCGGCAAAGAAAATCTCCTATCGCCCCAGGCCCGAGCCATCGGTGGCGCCTTCTCCAAAAACAAAGGCAACCTGCCCTGGCCTGTAGAACGCGGCTTCATCTCCCAAACCTTCGGCGTGCATGAACACCCCGACCTAGAAGGAATCACAACCGTCAATAATGGCGTAGATATCACCTCACCCCGCGGAGCACTTGCCAGCGCCGTCTTCGAAGGCACCGTGAGCGCCATCCTCAACATACCCGGACAAGGTCAAGCCGTGCTGGTAAACCATGGCGATTTCTTCACCGTATATTCTCACCTTTCTGTGGTGCTGGTGGAAAAGGGACAAGTGATCCGCATGAATCAACACATTGGAAAAGTTATGACCGATGACGACGATAAAGCCGTGTTACAATTCCAAATCTGGCACGGACAAGAAAAACAAAATCCCCAAAGCTGGTTGAAAGGTCGCTAACTTCCAACCGCTTTCCCTAACTTTGAAAGTATGATGAAAGTGGCAGTCATTGGCGCCGGTGTGATGGGATCAGGCATCGCCCTGTGTAGCATCCAATCCGGATACCCTACCGTTCTGTTCGATGTGCATCCCGCCGCCCTTGAAAAAGGACAGGCCTACATCCAAAACCAACTCGATATCGCCGTTACCAGAGGCAAAACCACCACCGACAAAGCCGCAGCAGCCCTGTCGCTCCTCAGCATTACCCCCGACCGCCGTACCCTGGTGGCCGATTTCATCATCGAAGCCGTCCTCGAACAACTGCCCATCAAACGCGAACTCTTTGGCTTCCTAGAAACCATCAACACCCCAGAAACCATCTTCGCCACCAATACCTCCAGCATTCCCATCACCCAAATCGCGGCTGGCCTCAACCACCCCGACAGAGTTGTTGGCGTGCACTTCTTCAACCCCGCCCACATCATGAAATTGGTGGAAGTCATCAAAGGAGTGGCCACCAACCCCGCCGTGGCAGAAAAAGCCTTCAACTGGTCGCAGTCACTCGGAAAAACCACCGTCTACGCTGCCGACGCCCCCGGATTTATCGTCAATCGCGTGGCCCGACATTATTACGTAGAAAGCCTCAAAGCCCTCGAAGAAAATACTGCCTCCCTCGAAGCCATCGACCGCCTGCTCGAAAGCAGCGGCTTCAAAATGGGGCCGTTTAAACTCATGGATCTCATCGGTATCGATACCAATTTTAGCGTCACCAGCTCCATGTTCCAACAGTTTCACTACGATGCCAAATTCCGCCCCAGCCGCATCCAACAACAAAAAGTAGATGCCGGCCACCACGGCAAAAAAACCAAGCAAGGCTTTTACAAATACGATTGATCATGACCCTGCTCGCAAACAGCAAAACCACCATGAATTCCGCCAACCCAATTACCCCCAATAAAGGCATTCGGTGGTTCGCCCTCGGTTTTGCCCTGCTGCTGCCCGCCCTGCTTTCCCTTCAAAGCTGCGATGGGAATAGCCAAGTCACAGAAAAAATTCCCACCGGTCCGGTAAACCTCAACATCGACCTCAACCTGCCCGCCTACATGCAACTCGCCAACCCCGGCTCCCATGCCTATTTCGAAGGTGGCGTCAAAGGTGTGCTCGTCATCCACGACTACGACGACAGTTGGTATGCCTTTGAACGGGGATGTGCGTTTCAACCCCTCGATAATTGCTCTCGCATTTGGACCGATTCCGTGAACATACAATTGCAATGCGGAACCCCCACCAGCACGGGCTTTCAACCCTGCTGTAGCTCCAAATATACCTACTCAGGTTTCCCACTCCAAGGCGAAGCCCGCGGTCGCCTCGCCCGCTACCAAATTCAACGCAGCGGAAATGCCGTGATGGTGTTTAACTAAAACACGACGCAAAATTTTTTGAGCCATCGTCAGAATGCGAACAAAAAATGGGCAAAATTTGTGAAAAAACTTTTTTTTAAACCCTCATTTCCTATATTTGTCAACTATTATAACCCTGTTCTAACAGAAAATCTATGCAAAAAAACTACTTCAAATCAACCGTTTTTGCAGCCCTAGCAACCCTGTGCTCGGTGCCCGCACAAGCCCAATCGCCCGGATCCCACTCCCTTGAAATAGGTGGCGGTATTCACGAATATTTGGGCGACCTTGGTTCGTCTTTGGGATTTGCCCGTAGACCCGATTACCAAGCCGTACAAATCAACTTCGGCTACTACCTCAATCCTTCGTTGGATTTGGTAGCTAACTTATCTACTGGAGACGTTGGATATGCACGCAAATGGGAAGGCTGGAACCTGCGTCCAGAGTACATGTACCAGTCGTTCCGTGCCAACTTGGCCGACTTCACTGTAGGTGCCCGTTTCAAACTGAACAACGGTAGCATCCTTTCTGAAGACGCCAAAATCGCCCCCTACTTCCAAGCCAGTGTTGGTGGATTTTACGCACACAGCAAAATCACATGGGGCCCACACCCATATGTGCAAGATGAATACTATTACGACCTAACAAAAAAGCCTGCCATCACCGAGTTGAATGCAGCCCTGCAAGGTGCTTTTGGTATCAACTTTTACATTTCCGAAAGAATTGGTTTGCGTTACAGCTTCACTGGAACCTACACCATGTCCGATATTTGGGATGGTGCTACCCAATCTTACCCAGATCCGGTTCACAACATCTATAAGCATCAATTGTGGCGCACAAACGACATGTACGCTCTCCATTCGTTCGCTGTTACATTCGCAGTGGGCGAAGGCTACGGTGCTTCACCAAAAGCGCCAAAAGACAAAGACGAAGATGGCATTCCAGACAAATACGATTTGTGTAAAAACACCGAGCCTAAATACCGCCGTTATGTGGACAGTGTAGGATGTCCTGCCGACACCGACAAAGATGGTATCCTCGATGCCGATGATAAGTGTCCAGATGTTGCAGGTCCTGCCGAATTCGGTGGTTGCCCTGATTCTGATGCCGATGGTATCCAAGATAAAGTAGATGCTTGTCCTACCATCGCAGGTATTGCCAAATTCAACGGATGCCCCGATACGGATGGCGACGGTGTCTCTGACAAAGAGGATGGTTGTCCTACAGTTGCCGGTTTACCCGCCTTCGGTGGTTGCCCTGATTCTGATGGTGACGGTGTTGAAGATCGCCAAGACAAATGTCCTAATGTCGCCGGTGCGATTGCAGGTGAAGGTTGCCCTGATTCTGATGGTGATGGCGTATACAACAACGTGGATAAATGTCCCGATGTAGCAGGTACCGTTGCAAGCAAAGGTTGTCCAGAAATTAAGAAAGAAGTGGTTCAGAAAATCGCTTTGGCCGCCAAAGGCATCAACTTCGAAAACGGCAAAGCCGTGATTACCGCAAATTCTTTCAAGAGCTTGGATGACTTGGCCACCTTGTTGAATACCTACCCAGGTGCTAGCGTGGAAATTCAAGGACACACCGACAACAACGGAACCCCCGAAGCCAACAAAACGTTGAGCCAAGATCGTGCCAACGCGGTAAGACGCTACTTGGCCGCCGGCGGTGTTGCAGAAGCCCGCATGACTGCCGTAGGATACGGACAAGAAATGCCCATCGCCGACAACGCTACCTCCGCAGGAAAAGCGAAAAACCGTCGCGTAGACTTCAAATTGAGCTACTAAGACCCTCATTGCATAGAACAAAAAAGGCCACCTCGCGGTGGCCTTTTTTGTTTTCTAACCCCACCATCTCATCCCCATTCCGTAACTTCGTTATATGTTGAACCGCCAACTCCTCGGATACGCCCTGGCCCTAATCATCAGCCACACCGCCAGCATCACCGCCACAACAGCCCAACCATCTCAAGAATCACCCAACCCCTACCAATCGCCCAATAACCCCCACTACTGGAAAAATAAAAAACCCTACCAAGGATACTGGCAACAAGATGTTAACTATACCATCAAAGCCATCCTAAATGAGGATGCCGAAATCATCAACGGCGAAGAATCCCTCGTCTATACCAACAACTCCCCCAATACCCTCACCGAAGCCTTCTTCCACCTCTACCAAAATGCCGTGCAGCCCGGCTCGCTTACCGATGAACTGTACAAGCAAAATCGGGCCAAAATAACCTACGGACAATACGAATCGCAAAAGCTGGGTACCGTCATCCACAACATCCAAATCAACCCAGAAGAAAACCCCATCCGCGAAGAAAACGACCAACCCCGCCCATCCCAAAACATCCCCTTCGAAATCCAAAATACCCTCCTCAAAATCAAACTGCCCACCCCCCTCAAACCCGGTGAGCAAATGACCTTCAAAATCGATTTTACCACCTACTTTGACCGCGGTAGCATCCGCCGTCGCATGAAAGTGTACGACCACCACGGCTACAAACACTTCAATGGCGTGCATTGGTACCCCCGCATCTGCGTGTACGACCGCAAATTTACCTGGGAGACCGACCAACACGTGGAAAAGGAATTCTATGGCGATTATGGCTATTTCGATATCTCCCTCACCCTGCCCAACCACTACGTGGTGGAAGCCACCGGTACCCTCGTCAACAAAAACGAAGTACTGCCCGCCGCTCTGAGAAAACAACTCGATATCTCCAACTTCAAAGACAAACCCATCGGCTCACTGCCCTCAGTGATCACCCAACCCAACGGCACCTACAAAACCTGGCACTATCAAGCCATCAACGTGCACGATTTCGCTTGGACCGCCGACCCCACCTACCGCATCGGCGAAACCACCTGGAATGGCGTGCAATGCATGGCCATCGCCCAAGAAAACAATGCCGCCGGATGGCAACAAACCGCCCAGTTTACCGCCAAAGTCATCGCCACCTATAGCCGCGATTTCGGCATGTATAACTACCCAAAAATTGTCTGCGCCGATGCCGCCGATGGCATGGAATACCCCATGATTACCCTCGATGGCGGTTACTACCCCAGCCACCAAAGTCTGATTGCCCACGAAGTGGGACACAATTGGTTCTTCGGCATGGTGGGCTCCAACGAAACCTATCGAGCCGCCCTCGATGAAGGATTTACCCAATTCCTCACCGCCTGGTGCATGCGCAAACTCACCAAAGAATCTCAACCCGAACTCAAACGGGCCTTCGCCGGCTACATGGAAGATGCCATCGACGGTACCGATGAAGTCCTTGAAACCCATTCCAACGATTTTCATTCGGCCACAGGCCACGGCGGCGGCTACAAACACGTGTACTACAAAACCGCCTCCATGCTCTACAACCTCCAATACTACCTCGGCGATTCGGTCTTTCTCCAAGCCATGAAAAATTACGTGGAACAATGGAAATTCTGTCACCCCTACATCGAAGACTTCAGAAATTCGATTATTCACAGTGCCCAGACCGACCTCAATGCCTTCTTCGATCAGTGGTTTCAGACCAACAAAGCCGCCGATTATGGCATCAAACGCATCACACCGCTCAAAACCCCCAACTTCTACCGCGTAACCCTTCAACGACATGGCAAAATGGTGATGCCCGTAGACCTCGACTTTCTCATCACCCCCAAGTTAAACACCAACGCCACAAGCGACGCAAACAACCGCAACGTGGCACCCTCCGATATCTTCTACGCTGTTACCATCCCCGTTACCCAATACCAAAAACCCGGTCGCTACAACCTCAAACCCTGGATCGGGTGGGACAGACTTCGTCCAACCTACACCTTCGACATCGAAATGCCCGTAGATGGCCGCGTAAAGCAAGTATGGCTGGATCGCAGCGGCCGACTGGCCGACATCAACCGTGTCAACAACGTTTGGAAAAAGCGCAGTGAGTGGCAGCTCGACCTCGGCAACGGTGCCAACACCAACTACCTCGGCGTGTACCAAGGCCTCGTCAGACCCGCCCTGCGATACAACGTGGCCTCCGGCGTGCTGCTGGGAGCGACAGCGAGCGGACAGTACGCCGGACGGAAAAAGCAATTCAACCTCTCCCTCTATTATGCCCCCGGCATCGACGCCCGCTTCACCCCCGCCCAAAAACTGCAATACCAAGCCCTGTTCAAACACCAAACCCGCGGCGGCGGCACCTACTACTACCAATCCCTCCTCTACAACGAAATCAACACCCACGAAATGGGCTGGTTCAACAAATTGGGCAAAACCGAATACGGCCTCTATGGCAAATCCATGCAGCGATACCACCGCCTCGTCTACAGCGTCGACAACCCCCTCTACAACCCCTGGATCAACAATCAAACCGACGGTCGCGACCCCTTCTTTCCCCAATCCAACATCCTAGATGGCTACGTCCCCACCGCCAACAACTGGAGCTACATCGCCCAAATGCACCTCAACCTCTACCTGCAACAAGGCTATAGCGGCTGGGGTAAATCGGGTTCTGTACGATGCGATATCCGCATGCCCTCGCCCTGGAGCCACTCGCAATACGGATTTGTACAGCTGGAATGGAAACACTACCAACCCCTGGGCAAATCGGCCCTGAGACTCCGCGGACTTGCCTACCTCGGCGGCGGCACCAACCCAACCCCAGAATCGGTCCTCTACCTCGCCAGTGCCAACCCCGAAGAATCCTTCGGCCAACAATCCCTCTACCGCGATTATGGCATGTACGACTTCGTAAGTCACCGCGCCATCAACACCCTCCAAGTGAATGGCGGACTCAACCTGCGTGGATTCAATGGCTACAGCGCCCCAAAAACCGTGAAACAAGCCAATGGGAACGACACCACCCTGGCCTTTTTCCGTGGCAACCGAGGACTTGGCCTCAACGCCGCCATAGACCTTACCCCCTTCTTCCGCTGGGTGCCCAAAACCAAGTTCCTTAGTCTCAACCCCTACCTCTTTGGCGATGCCGGTATCTTAGGTCAGCCGCTCACCTCACCCAACAAACAACAACAACCCGTAACCCAACAAGTGTACAGCCGCGTACTTGCTGATGCCGGATTTGGTGCCAGCATTAACCTAAAAAACGCCTCCGCACTCACCAAAAACAAAGCCCTCAAAGCCGCCAAACCCATCAACCTGCGGCTCGACTTCCCCGTTTGGGTCAATGCCGTGCAAACCAACAGCAACTTCCTCCAATTTCGAATGCGGGTGAGCGTAGGCACCGATTTCTGACTTCCTTAGCCCCCACAATTGTCCTACCTTTGCTCCCGTGAACACCCTCTGGCATCACCAAACCCAACAAACCGGCGCCGTCCATCAAATTCTGGGCGTGTACCACAATGATGTCGCTCACTACTTGTCACTCAACGCCCAGTGTCAACCGCTCTCTTATGAGATCGTGAAACACCCCGCCTCCCTCAAAGAAAACATCACCTGGGTAGACCTGCACGGAAACCTGCAACTCATCCCCCAGGCCTTTGTAGACGCACCCATACCCGGCTTTCAGCCCTGCATTACCCGCAAACTCAACCAAGCCACATCACTGGCGTTTCAACCCTCGGGCAAACCACAACCCCTGCCCACCGAAACACCCAAATACCATTTGGCACAAGGACTGTTCACCATCGCCAACACCTATGCCAACCACAAAGAATGCGTGAGCGTGCTGTGGTTCCACGAACAAACCGCCATCGTATTTGCCTACCGCAACGGCGAACTCATCTTCGCCAATCGCTACCCCAGTTCCAATACCCAAGAACACCTATACTACGCCCTGCTGCCCTTTCACGAAGAAAAATTAACCCCACAGCAACTCGGCCTTTATGTGCTCTGCGATGAACCCCAACAAGCCGCCACCGCGCAACTGTTCCAAAAGTTCATCCCCCACGCCGAAGTCAAATCACCCCAAATGCCCTGGGTTTCCACAACAGCAGTGCCCCTGCTCCACATCGTTACCCCCCTCATCAAATTGGCCGGATGCGTGTCACAGGCGGACATCTAAAAGGGCGGATTATCCCAACCCAGTTCGCAAACCACGTGCGACCGTCCACCGACAGGGTGCGTGAATCACTGTTCAATTCCATCGACCACCAAAAAGGCATCGCCGATACCACCGTGCTCGACCTGTTCTCTGGCTCCGGCATCATCGCCCTGGAATTTCTCACGCGAGATGCCCAAGCGGTGTATAGCATCGACCTCGACAAAAAAAACATCGCCCACCAAAAGCACATCGCCAAAAGTTGGGACCTAAATCCATGGCATATCGCCACCGGCAACGCCCTCACCCCCCTAACCACCCTCGCCAAAAACCGATTGCCCGGGTTTGAGGTGGGAGAGTTTGCCGCCAAATTAGAAAGTCAGTCTGCCGGCCAAACAGAGAGTGCATCGCCCATTCTGTTCGATATAATCTTCGCCGATCCGCCATACGCCATGCCCAACATCCAAGGACTCCCGCAGCTGCTCATGCCCCTGCTCGCACCCGATGGCTGGCTCATCATCGAACACAAACCCCAACTCGTATTCGCCGAACAAGAATTCGCAAAAAAAGAATACGGAAGTACCACAATGACTATCTTCGTTCAAGAATGAGCAAAATCGCCGTTTTCCCAGGGACGTTTGATCCGGTGACTATCGGACATGTAGACATCGTGAATCGCGCCAGTGAACTGTTCGATGAAATCATCATCGCCGTTGGTGTCAATACCAAAAAAACCACCCTGTTCGATTTGCAATTGCGCAAAGAATGGATCCAAACCGCCTTCTCAAACAACCCCAAAGTGCGCGTCGAATCCTACGAAGGACTCACCGTAGACTTTTGTAAAAAAATGAACGCCCGGTTCCTGCTGCGAGGATTGAGAAACGGCAGCGACTTCGACTACGAATCCCACATCGCTCAACTCAACAAAGCCCTTTGGAATGAAATTGAAACCGTTTTCATCATGTGCGACCCCGCCATGAGCTATGTGAGCAGCACCCTCATCCGCGACCTCATCATTCATAAAGCCGATTACCAGCGCTACCTGCCCGAAGGCGTTAACCCAAACTACTAGTGGGACTTGAATTGCGCCACGCAACGTTTGATCACGTCGTGCACGCTCTGATAAGAATTGAATTCCGGCGTATTGAACCAGTCCAAATCGGCAAACTTCACCTCTGAAATGCCCTCCTCCGTCTGTGGCTTCAACTTGCCCTTGCCCGTGCTGTTCATCAAATACCAATGCGTCTCCTTCAACAACAAAATGTCGTCCTCGTAGTAAACATGGTAGGTCTCTCCCACCTTGTCGCTGATGTTGATCATGTTGATGCCCGTCTCCTCCATCACCTCGCGCAACGCTGCCGCCATCTGGTCCTCATGACGCTCAATCTTCCCCTTCGGCAAATCCCACAGCCCATTTCTTTTGATCGTGAGCAACTGATCCTCCTTGTTGAACACCAACCCGCCCGCTGCCTGAATCACCGTAAAATCTTCCATGAACTCGCGAATGGTGGCCTGGGGGTCCGGACAAATAAGCCCGAAATGCAAGGGTTTCCCGTTGTTCTGCGACGATAACAAGATCTTGAAACTCTTCTGCAGCTCGTCGTCCCCGATAAAATACATATTACTCAATCCGCGCAATGCTTCCGGAGAATCTGCGATTACCAAAGCACCGTCGTTGAAATAGATTTTATAACTTTGCACTTCCATGTCCAATCCAGCCGCAAAATTAGCAAAATTTCTCCTAGAAATAAAGGCAGTTAAACTAAGTCCCTCACAACCATTCACTTGGACTTCAGGGATCAAATCACCCATCTATTGCGACAACCGCATGGTGCTCTCCTACCCAGAAGTACGCACCTTCGTGGCTGAGGAGTTGGCTGCCCTCATCCAAAATCAGTTCCCACAAGCCAACCGAATGGCCGGTATTGCGACCGCCGGCATTGCCCATGGTGCCCTGGCGGCCGATAAAATAAACATGCCCTACTGCTACGTGCGCCCCGAGCCCAAAAAACACGGACTCAAAAACCAAGTGGAAGGCGAAATGCTCCCCGGCGATAAAATTGTGCTGGTAGAAGACCTCATCTCCACCGGAAAAAGCAGTTTCCAAGCCGTAGAAGGTGTCCAAAATGCCGGCGCAGAAGTCATCGGCGTAGTGGCCCTGTTCACCTACGGGTTTGCCAATGCCATGGAAAAATTTGTGGAGGCCGGTATCCCCGTGCATACTCTCACCAACCTGCCAACCCTCACCGCCGTTGCCGCCGAACACGGTTTCATCCAACCCTCCGAGCTGGAAACCGTCAACCGCTTTGCCCAAAATCCTTCGGCCTGGGGAGACAGTCTCTAACCTCCCACAACCCCGATACCCCCGCGGTATCGCGCAACCACGACACCACCCGCACCCGCTCGGCCTTGAATCCGGCCTTGTGACGCTTGCTCCATTGCACCCCATCGCAATGCAATTCGAAAACTTCCGACACCCTTACCCCCCGTATCGGACCGATCCGCTCGCCCAAATTCGATCCAATCCATTCCAACAGCGATAACTCATCGGTCAGCCCGTGAATGGCCACACCCGCTTCGTCCGTGCCCACCACCGCCTTGAAACACCCCACATAGGTTACCTCACTTTCCTCCCCCGTTCGAAGTCCGAAAGTGAGCTCGTACTGCAACACCGATCGTCCCATAGGACGCACATACAACAACACCGCCCTCACCTTCACAGATACCGATGCGATGTTCTCCGCCATTTCCGTTTCGGTTCCCGACGATGCCGCTCCGTCCCTGCCCGCCATGCCCGCCAAAGCCGACCCCGTAACCAACCGACCGTTCAGCAATGCCATAAACCTTCGTCGGTCCTCCACCTCCATCGACACCAAAACCCGAAAAACCCATGCTCGCTGCTCTCCGTCCGTCCACCCACCCCACTGTGCAAAACCCTGTTCGATATACAAGCGCGACACCTCCCCCTCCGGGGCGCCCAACACCAAAGCCAACGCCTCGTTCAACGAACCCGCAAAACGCTGACTCTCCGCAATCAGCCACATCGGCATCCCCAGCGACTCCGAAAGCCACAGTTTTAACTTGCCCATCGATACCTTTTGGGGTGCCTCAAGTCCGATAAAATTGAACTTCGTGCGCATCATTCTTCCGTCCTTTCCCACATCGCCTGCTCCACCACATCGGCGTCCAAGCCCATCGTTTCGCGGAGGTAGCGCGACAAAGTCTCACTGAACCCATGCGTCACATGCACATGCTCAGCGCCCGAAGCCCGCACCGCCTCCAACAATTGCGGCCAGTCGGCATGATCGCTCAACACAAACCCCTTGTCAACCCCGCCCCAATCGCCCGACTTACTCACCGCCATCCACCCGCTGCAATTGGCCAACGCATAGTTTCCCAAGGGCGTGATCCAAGCCGAACGCAAGGCGTTCGGCGGACAAACAACCAAACTACCGTCCAATACCCTTCCGCCAGCCCGTAAACCCGACAAACCCTCAGTAGCGTCAACCCAAGGACCGAAATCGAATCCGGCCGACTCCAATACCCGGTTCGAAGCGCTGATGGCGCCGTGGCAAACAACCTCACCCACCGAGCGGTCCAAATACTTCAATATCCGCTGCGCCTTCCCCAAAGAATACCCCAACAATACCGATGGCCGTCCCGCCGCCGCATTCCCCCGCCACCAAGCATTGATTTCATCAAACACCAACTGCTGATCCCGCCATTGGAAAATGGGCAGTGCAAACGTGCTCTCTGTGACCAAATGGTGGCATCGCACCGACACCCAAGCAGGCGAAAGTCCATCCCCCACCGTTTTGTAATCACCGGTGATCACCCAGACCTCACCGCGGTACGACAACCGCACTTGGGCACTCCCTGGCACATGTCCCGCCGGAAACAACGTAACCTCCACCCCATTCATCCAAATCGACTCGCCATACCCCATCGATTGCAACGAAATACGCTGTCCGAGGCGGAGTTTGAGAATACCCACCGAATCGGAATGACAGAGATAGTGCTGCATACCCGGACGGGCATGATCGCTGTGGGCATGGGTCACCAACGCCTTGGCCACCCGACGCAACGGATCGATATATAAATCGGCCTGCGCACAGTAAAAGCCCAACTCGGTATAGGTCACTAATGCCATCCCCTCAAATTTCCCGCTTTTTGGGCTACAAAAGGGGAAAAAGTTATGGCCAAAAAAGAGTTAATTTGCGGTAATTATATTATGAAAAAACGCATATTAAGTTTGGCCTTGGCCTTCTCAGCATTATTCCAGCTGCGGGCCGATGAAGGCATGTGGCCGCTCACCTTGCTGCAAAAGATCCAAGATCCCATGCAAGCCCGCGGATTGAAATTGTCTGCCGAAGACATCTACTCCATCAACCAAGCCTCCGTGAAAGACGCCATCGTGCGTTTGATGTCGAAGCAAGGTCGGATGTTCTGCACCGGCGAAGTCATCTCCAAACAAGGATTGTTCCTCACCAACCACCACTGTGGTTACGGAGCCATCCAAGAGCTTTCTACCAACCAAGACAACATCTTGAAAAATGGTTTCTGGGCCGCCAACCAGCAAGCAGAACGCCCCGCCAATTTCAACATCGGATTGTTGCGCAAAATTGAAGACATAACCAGCCAAGTACTCGGCGGCATCGCCATCAACCAAGACGAAGCCACCCGCGCCAAAGCCGTGGCCGCGCAAATCGCCAAAACCAAAGAAGCCGTGATCGCTGCATTGGGCGAAGAACGCAACAACTACGTGGTGGAAATTTCATCGTTCTACAACGGAAACCAATACCTGGCAATGTACTATGAAGTTTACCGCGACATCCGCTTGGTAGGAACTCCCCCAGAAAGTGTGGGTAAATTTGGTGGGGAGACCGACAACTGGCGTTGGCCCCGTCACACCTGCGACTTCAGCATGTTCCGCATTTATGCAAATGGAAATAACAAATCGGCCGACTTCAATGCTGCCAACAAACCCTTTGCCCCAGCGCACCACCTGCCCATCAACATCGGGGGCATGAAAGACGGTGATTACGCCATGATCATGGGCTACCCAGGCCGTACCACCCGCTATACCTACAGCGAAGGCATCAAATACTTGGCCAGCAAAGAACGCCCCATGCGTGTGCAATTGCGTCGCGACATCATGGATGTTTACGAAACCTACATGAAGCAAGACGAGTCGGTGCGATTGATGTACTCAGACCGTTTGGCCAGCATCGGCAACTACTGGAACAAATTCAACGGTGAAGCCAACGATTTGGCCAAGCCCAACGGACTCTACGATACCCGCAAAAATGCCGAATTGGCGTTTGAGCGTTGGGTGCGTGAAAACAAAAAGACCGATGTGTACGGGGATGTAACTTCTCTGTACGACGAGGCCTACCGCGAATTGTACACTTACGGATTGTACCCCGTGTACTTCCAAGACGGAATCTCTAACAGCCAAGCCATGAGCTTTGCCCTTTCATTCAAGGGACTCGCCGATGCCTTGAAAGCCAATGCCAAAGACACTTCATCTCGCGCCATTTTGCGTGGTTTGGATGAGATGTATAAAGAGTTCTACCCAAGCATCGAAAAAGAGGTGTTGGCCGTAGTATTGAAACACCTCTACGAAGATTTGGATCCTGCCCAATTGCCCGCTGATTTTACTGCTTTGGTGGTTAAAAACAAGCGCAACTATGCAGCCATTGCCGAGTTGTTGTTCGCCAAATCCATCTTCACCAGCAAAGAGCGCTTGGCGAAATTCTTGGCCAAACCCTCTGCCAGCAAGTTGGAAGCCGATTTATTGTACAAGATCACCAACGGTTACGTAAACAAATTGCGGGTTGATATGAAACCCGTTTTCGATGGCATCAACAGCAAACTCGACCGCGCCAACCGCTTGTTCTTGTCGGCCCAATTGGAGATGTCGGCCAGCAACAACATCACCATGGCCCCCGATGCCAATGGTACCATGCGTTTGACATACGGAACCGTGAAGGCTTACGACGCCCGTGATGCCGTGAGCTATTCTTATTTCACCACTGCCAAAGGCATTTTGGAGAAATACAAAGCCGGCGATTTCGAATTCGACGCACCACAACCCTTATTGGCCTTGATTCGCGCCCGCGATTTCGGTCAGTATGCCGACAAAGATGGCGAGTTGCACACTTGCTTCCTAACCGACAACGACATCACCGGTGGTAACAGCGGAAGTCCTGTGATGAACGCCAAAGGCGAGTTGATTGGTACCGCCTTCGACGGCAACTGGGAAGCGATCAGCTCTGATTTCGCATTTCTACCCAAGGTTCAGCGCACCATCAGCTTAGACGTTCGTTACACGTTGTTCATCGTTGAAAAATTGGGCGGCGCCAAGCACCTGATCGACGAAATGACTATCGTGAAATAATTTCAGATTAACTCATTAACGAAAAAAGGGCTTCCTCGCGGAAGCCCTTTTTCTTTGAGCTATTTGTTTCTTGGATTTCACCGCAGGGAGCAACTAACAACACCCGCGGCATCCTTGAATCCTTGTTTATTAACGGTTGCGAGAGAACCACCCACCTCGGGTCGACTTCTCTTCCGTTTTCTCCTCAGGCTTGGCAAAAGGATTCACCACCCCAATGGTGCTCTTTGGCCTGTCTCCTGAAGGAGACGTTACCGTATTCACCGTCACATCCGATACCTTGCTAGCCGCTGTTTCAGCCACCAAAACATCTTTCAACTGTTTCTGCATGGTACCCACCATGCTCACAAACGTTTCTTTGGAAGCACGTACCTTAGAAATGGTGTAGCAACCCATCAACTGTCCTACTATGTACAAGGCCATTGAACGTGCATCGGTTTGGTTTTTTAATTCGCCAGCGATTCTGCCCGACATAATGGCCTTCTGGATAATTTTAACCTGAACTTCATTCACTACTTCAAGCTTTTGTCTAAAAATATCATCAACATGACTCATTTCTAAGATCATGTTGGTTAAAACGTCACCACGTTTGATACTCGTCTCTGTAGCTTTGGTTTTCTCTTGTTCTAATACAGCGATCAAGGCCTTAGCAACACCAATTTCAATATTGGCCAAACTCGCCCATTTCTGCTCGTAATAGGGTAACATCACCTCATCAACCACCGCATATCCCAACTCCGCCTTGTTGGGAAAATAATGATAAAATGCACCTTTGGTGATTTTCAAACGGGCGATCTCTTTATCGGTGCGCAAGGTCTCAAATCCCTTGGCCTGTATCGCTTCAAAGCAACGTTGCAGGATCAATTGTCGTGTAGATGTGCTCATAGGGGGAGCAAATATACCAACAAGTTTGTTTAAATGTTAACAAAGTGTGGAAAAGGCAAAAATTTTTATTAAAATATTGATAAACAGCAAGTTGTAATTCGTTAAATCCTCTGTTTTTATTCCAATAATATCAATGGTAAACTGAATTCTTCACCAAATCAAGGCGTCAATCTGCCGTACATCCGTGGGAATGGAATGCTCTCGCGTACGTGCTTCAACTTGCACACCCACGTAACCAAACGCTCCAAGCCCAACCCAAAACCCGCGTGTGGTACAGACCCGTACCTGCGCAAATCCAAGTACCACTCAAACGCCTCCATCGGCAACTCGTGTTCCTGGATCTTCGACGTTAACAATTCCACGTCCGTCTCCCGCTCGCCGCCACCCACAATCTCTCCATACCCCTCCGGCGCCAACACATCCACACCCCGCGCAAAGCGCGCGTCCTGCGGATTCCGCTTCAAATAAAATGCCTTCACCTCGTGTGGCCAGTCGTAGACCATCACCGGACGGTCAAACAACCGCGTCAATACCGTCTCGTCCGACCCCCCAAAATCGTTTCCATACTCGAAATTCCTCGCACTCGCAATCCACTGCGGTATGTTCCGCAAATCCTCCTCCACGTCCGCCTTCTCCTGCTTCAACTGTGTAATCTTCGTCTGATGGAAATTGATCTCCCCCTTCTTCATCCCCGGCGTGGCCACCTTCGCCTCACGCTCCGCAATCTCCGCATCTATCGCCACCAACTGCTGTTCAGAACGCAACAACTCCTCCTCCAAACTTTTTATGCTGTTTACCCCGTTCACGTCCTCCTCACCCTTGATAATCCGAACCGCCTGGTCATAGGTCATCCGTGGGAAAGTGCCCAAACTGCTCTTCAAAACAGCCGTGTCTCTGCCAATCGTTTCCAACTCCTGCTCGCACTTCTCCAATACCCTGCCCACTACATGCTGCAAAAAGCCCTCTATGCAATCCATGTTCTGGAAAATGTCGTAAAACGCCATCTCCGGCTCAATCATCCAAAACTCCGACAAGTGCCGGCGCGTCTTCGACTTCTCCGCCCGAAACGTGGGACCAAACGTATAAATCCTACCCATCGCCATGGCCATCGCCTCTCCGTATAACTGTCCGCTCTGACTCAAAAACGCCGGCTCGCCATAAAAATCGGTTTCAAACAAAGTGCTCGTACCCTCACAAGCATTGCCCGTGAAAATGGGCGCGTCCATCTGCACAAAACCCTCACCCTGGAAATACTCGTGGATCGCGTAAATGATGGTGTTTCTGATGCGCATAATGGCCCACTGACGCGTGCTGCGCAACCACAAATGTCGCTGGTCCATCAAAAACTCAATGCCGTGCTCCTTCTTCGCAATCGGATAGTTCTCCGATACACCCACAACCTCCACCGACGTCACCTGCAACTCAACCCCGCCCACCTGTTTCTCATCGGATAGCACCAACCCCTTCAACACCACACTGGTCTCCAAACTCACCGACTGTGCCGCCTCCAAAAAAGACTCGCTGGCCGTTTCGGCCGTTACAACGCACTGACAGTATCCTGTACCATCGCGGAAAATGATGAATACAATGCCCTTGCCCTCGCGCTTGTTGGCCACCCAACCACGCAAAATAACCGATTGGCCAATCTGGCTTTTCAAATCCTGTATCACAGTGGAAGGAGACGTAAAATCTGGTGTGCTCATGCTATAACGATGGTTTATTGGCGTTGTCTGAAAAATTGCTTGCACAAAGATAAGAAAAGGGTTTAAAATTTTTGGCACGATATTTGTTATTTGGGCGCCCTTGCCTATATTTGTGCTATGGCCCTCAAACAAGAGTTATCGCAAAAGTTTCTGCAAAAGCTGAGTCCCCAGCAGATTCAGTTCATCAAGCTGCTGCAACTCAACACCCAAGACTTTGAGGAAAAAGTGAGTCAGGAGCTGCTCGACAATCCCGCACTAGAAAATCTTGAGAGTGAGAACGACAGTCTAGAATACAGAAGTCCGGAAGAACGCAACCAAGAACTGCGCAACGAAAAATCCGACGAATCCAAAGACAATTTCGACGCAGAAGACCTGAACGTCAACAGCGACTACGACGAATACAGTCAAGACATCAACGTAGACGAACTCCTGCGCGCCGGGGGCGACGACGATTACTCCAGCTTCCGCATGGGCGAGGATTACAATGGTGAGGAGCAGCGAGACATGCCCATGGCGGCGCAAAGTACCTTCCACGAGTACCTCTACGAGCAAGCCCGCGCCATCTTCGAAGACCAAGAACTCGAACTCGTCTACCACCTCATCGGTAGCATCGAAGACGATGGTTACTTGCGTCGCGAACTCCGCAGCATCGTCAATGACCTCGCCTTCAACGAAAACATCCTAACCACCGAAACGAAACTCGAGCGACTGCTCATCAAAATCCAAAACTTTGACCCCCCAGGGATTGCTGCCCGTGACTTGCAAGAGTGCTTGTTGCTGCAGTTGTATAAAAAAGACTATGGCGACAATCCAGCCATTGACTTGGCCGAGAAATTGCTCGCAGAGCAATTCGAGGCCTTCACAAAAAAACACTACGACAAAATAAAAAAGAGTCTCAAGATCAACGATGAGCAGCTCAAAGCCGCCATGAACGAGATCCTCAAACTCAACCCCAAACCCGGTGAAACCGGCAGCGTGAGCGTGAAAACGCAGTACATCGTGCCCGACTTCTCCGTCAGCAACGACGATGGTGTGCTACAGGTCAGACTCAATGGCAGAAATGCCCCCGAACTGCGCCTCAGCGCCTCCTATGTGGAAACCCTCAAGGCCTATGAGTCCAGCGCCCACAAAGAGAAACAACTCCGCGATGCCGTTCAATACATCAAGCAAAAAGTAGATGGCGCCAAATGGTTCATTGATAGCGTGAAACAACGACAAAATACGCTCATGAAAACCATGCAAGCCATCGTACAACGTCAGCGCGAATTCTTCCTCGAAGGAGGCGATGAAACCAAACTGCGGCCCATGATTCTCAAAGACATCGCCCAACAAGTAGAACTCGATATCTCCACCATCTCCCGCGTGGCCAACAGCAAATACGTGGAAACCGATTTCGGGATCTTCCCGCTGAAATTTTTCTTCTCCGAAGGACTTACCAACGAAGAAGGGGAAGAAGTCAGCAACCGCGAAATCAAAAAGATTTTGGGGGATGCCATCGGACAAGAAGACAAAGGAAAACCCCTCACCGATGAAGCCCTCATGGACCTGCTCAAAGAAAAAGGCTACAATATCGCCCGCAGAACCGTGGCCAAATACCGCGAACAACTTGGCATCCCCGTGGCGCGGTTGAGACGTGAACTTTAATTAGTCCACAAACAACTTCTGCTTGCGAATCACCTTGCCGTCAGAGGTGCGTTTTAACACCGCCACGTAGTACCCAGAAGCCCACGTTTGGGTGTCGAACCGGGTTTCATTTTTGCTCAATTTGTAGACTTCCGTCACCTTCCTGCCCAACAAATCAAAAAACTGAACGTCCAACTGTTCCAAAATGTCCTCGTTGCGGATCTCCACCACCACATCCGACTCCGTATCCACCGGATAAATCAATACCTCGTCGTACACCACCGTGTCAAAAATCCGCATCCTTGTGATAATCTCCCGCTTAATCGGTAACTCCGTGCGGAAATCCGTGATCGATGTGCGCATCATCTGCACCTGCTGCCTTGTGAACATGTTCTGACAAGCCTCGGTAGAATAATCCATGTAATTCTCGAACATGTCGGGCATGTCGTTCTTCGGCTCCACACACGTGTTGCCACCCAAATTGCAGGTAAAACCCGCACCTATGCCCTGCAATGGGGTGTCGTCGATATAGTCATCCACCAAGCACTTGTTTACCGAATATTGGTCATCGGCCCAAATATGACGCAACCCAAAGAAATGACCCACCTCGTGCACCGCACACCTGCCTTTGTTCGATGAAGCAATGGCGCCAGTAGCCCTTGGATTGTTGCGGCCCACCACCTTGTAGTGCAATACAACTCCTTGTCTGCTATCTGCCACCCAAGAACTACTCGTCCATGATGGATGACCATATGGCGGAAACGCATAACCCAACAAATTGTCCTGGTTGTTCACGCTCAAATCACACACCCAAATGTTCAAATATTTGGTGGGGTCCCAAGGGTCGTTGCCCCCCGTAACCGTGGCCTTCATCAAATCTTGAATACTGCCCCCGGTTGAAGCAAACGTGGCTTTGCTCGTCAACTTCCTGACAATGCCCGTGGTGGCCACCCCGTTGGGGTCTACCTTGGCAAACTCAAACTGTATGCGCGCGGTTCCCGCGCGCGACTTAAAAATAGCACGCGTTTTTACCGTATCGGCATTCAACCGATTGAAGTCTCGGTTCAACACCTCCAACTGAGAAATGATCAGCGAATCATGCAAATTCTCGTTGGCCACATTGTAAATCACATGAAATACCACCGGAATGGTGTACACCGTGTCGTAGTAATACAACGTATCACGGATGATCTTTTTCCTTCGGTCCAACCCCTGCAACGCCAATTTCTGCGCATCCGATTCCTTCGCACGCTGCGTCTGCAAGTCGTAATTCGCCTTGAAACCCGGATACTGTTGCTCCAATTGCTGCAACACCGTTACAAAACCACAAGGCTCATCGGCGTGCAGATTTACCGCCGGTGTAGCACCGCCCTGCGCAAGCACAACCCCCACAGAAAGCAAACCCATGGCCACAGAGGCCAATACTCGTTTTCTCAAGTTTCCAACAGGAAAAATCATCATAAGGCCGCAAATTACTGCAAAATGTCAATCTTTCACACGGGTTGACACTTCTTTGACCATTCCCCTAGGGGAAAAATCCCTTACTTGCCCTTGAAAACAGGCTTGCGCTTCTCGTTGAAAGCCGTTACCCCCTCCTTGTAATCCTCGCTCCTGCCCGCAATCTCCTGACAATAGGCCTCGTATTGCAACATCGTTTGCAAATCGGAATGTCCCGCCTTGTTCAACATTTTCTTGATCATGCCCACCGCCATCGTAGGCGCCTGAGCATAGTAATCCGCCACTTTATTCACTTCTTCGTCCAAGCCCTCCAACGCAACCACCCGGTTGATCAACCCCCACTCCATGGCCTGAGCCGCAGAAATTTTGGGTGCCATCGTAGCCATCTCAAAGGCCCGCGCCGGCGAAATTGCCTTGGGCAAAAAGTAAGAAGATCCCGAATCGGGCACCAAACCCACATTCACAAAAACTTCAATAAAAGAAGCACTCTCAGCAGCCACAATGAAATCGCATGCCAAGGCCAATGACGCACCCGCACCCGCCGCTACCCCATTGATCCTGCCAATGATGGGCTTGGGAATCTCGCGCATCGCCTTAATGATCGGGTTATATCGCTTGTACAATGAGTCACTCAACGACCGGTTTTTAGAACCAGCAATCGTCTTCAAATCCTGACCACTGCAGAATGCCTTGCCCGCACCCGTCAGCACCAAAACCCTTACTTCTGAGTCCTTGGCCGCCTCTTTCAACGCCGCCTGCAAATCGTAACTCTGAGTCTCATCGAATGCATTGAAAACATCCGGACGGTTTAACGTGATGTGCGCCACACTGCCGCGCTTCTCATAAAGTACACTGGTCAAATCCATGCTGCGAAATTAATCTATTTTCTAATCAACGCACCCGATGCCTCAAAGGCCTTCATGAAGGCCTGCATCTTGCTGTCGACCTCCGCCTCGGTTAACGTGGCCTCCGGATTCAAGAAGTGGAACGACATCGCCACCGCCTTCTTGCCCGCCTCCAACGGCTTACCCTCGAAAACATCGAAAACCCGCACATCGGTCAACAGCGGTGCCTTCACCGACTTCACCACCTGCATCAACGAAGCAAACGTGGCCGATGTATCCACCACCAAACTCAAATCCCTGCGCATGCCCGGATACTTGGGTGCCGACACAACCGCAAAACCCTCGCCCTTGTTGCTCAACAGCTTTCGCCAAGGCAACTCCACACACCAAACCGTAGTAGAAATATCGGCCGCCTTCAACCACGCCTTCGGCGCCTTGAAAATCTCCAACGTGTCTACAGAAACCTTGCTGCCCAATCGCACCAACAGCCCCTGCAACAACCGCTTGATATCGTAAAAACCAACCTCCTGGGGCTTAGACTCCCAACTCTCAGCAGCCACACCGCCCCAGAAAACCATCGACAAAGTAGGTGTTTCCCGGAATCCCTTCGCCGTCTTCTGGTAAACCCGACCCAACTCAAACAATTTCACCCCCTCGGCCTTGCGGTTGATGTTGTAAGCCACAGACTGCAACAGCCCAGGAATCAACGACGCCCGCATCACGTCCATGTCGCTGCTCAATGGATTGCTCAAATACACCAAATCTTCTTTATTAGGATACCAAGCCGCCGGATGCAACGAATTCGTCGCCGCCTCCAACAACCCCTGATCACACAAAAACTGTCGCAACGCATTCTCCGACTTCCGCAATTTCATCCCCTCAAACGTGCCCAATGTCGCCTGCAATTTGCCATTCATCGGCACGCGATCGTACCCATAAATCCGCATCACCTCCTCGTATAAATCTACCACCTGCTCAACATCGTTGCGCCAGCCCGGAATACGCACCTTCAATGCCTCTTCGCCCTCAACCCCAAAACCCAATCGCTCCAAAATCGCCTTCGCCTCAGCCGCCGGAATTTCCAAGCCCGCAAACGCCGACAAATCCCTCACCTTCATCTCCACCACACGCTCCGCAAACACCACCGGATATAACTCGCTCACCGAAGTCCAAACACCCCCCGCATGCTGCTCCAAATGCTGGGCAATCTGCATCGCCACCTCCGCCATATGCTGCTTGTCCACCCCGCGCTCAAACCTGAAACCCGCATCCGTGTGCAAATTGTGTCGCTTCGCCGCCTTCCTCACCGCCGTTGGATGAAAATGCGCCACCTCCAAAACCACCCGCTTCGTATCCGCCGATACCGCCGTGGCCTGTCCGCCCATCACCCCCGCCAACGCAATCGCACCACGCTCGTCCGCAATCACCACATCCTCCCCATGCAACACGATGCTCTTGCCATCCAATAACACCAACGTCTCCCCCGCCTTCGCCAATCGCACCGTAATTCCCCCCTGTATTTTGTCGGCATCAAACGCATGACTCGGCTGTCCCGTCTGATGCAAAAAGTAATTCGTAGCATCCACCACATTGTTTCTCGGCTCAATGCCTATGGCTCTCAACCGGTTTTTTACAACGGCCACACTTTCCCCCAATTGCACACCATTCACCTCCAAAGCGATGTATCGCTCGCACCACTGCGCATCCTCGATGCTCACCGAAATGCCTGCGCCCTTGCTCTTCCATGCCCCATCAATCGTCCCTTCATGATGGGCGATGCGATCAAATTTTACCTGTAACAACGCCGCCAAATCATTGGCAACACCCACATGCGACGCCGCATCCCCCCGGTTGGCCGTCAAGCCAATCTCCATCACCTGGTCCTTCACCACACCAAAATAATCAGCCGCAGAAGTACCCACCACCGCATCGTTGGGTAAAACCATAATACCGTCGTGACTGCTCCCCAATCCGCACTCGTCCTCCGCACAAATCATCCCCTCAGAAACCTCGCCCCGAATCTTCGCCTTGCCAATCACAAACGGTTCCTTGCCCAACATCACAATCTCTGTGCCTACCAACGCCACCACCACCTTCTGTCCAGCCGCCACATTCGGCGCACCACAGACAATCGGCAACAACGACTCACCCCCCACATTCACCGTGGTCACCCGCAAACGGTCTGCATTGGGATGCGTCTCACACGTTACCACCTCCCCAATCACAAAACCCTCCAAACCCGAACCCGCACTGTACCAAGTGTCTAAGTGTTCGACTTCCAGGCTGCTAACCGACAGTAAATCTGATATTTCTTGTGCCGATGCCTCCGTGGGCAAAAGCGACTTTAACCAATCAATGGAAATTTTCATGACGCCTTGCGAAGATAAAGATTTAGCGTTTGCCTTGTTGCATCATCTCCCGTCGGGCCTTTTTAAACCCCACGTAAAAGTAAAAACTCGCGCCAAATACCGCCAACATCAGCCAGCCAGCCGCCGAGCCAACGCCCGTAGCGTAAAACTGTAACAAACTCTCGGTTCCGCTAATAGCGGCCGCGACCAGGGATAAGAGGGCGAGGACGTGGTTTTTTATCATTGGGTAAATTGATTGTTCCTGAATAATTGATGATCTCCCAGTCCGTGAATGCCTGATTGCTCACCAAACCCGTGCCCGTGGTGATTTGATCCTCCCCGGTGATTTTGACGAACTTGTCGGTTCTGATCACCCCCGACTGTTGATCCCATACCAGCTCCTCCGTGTTGAGCGTCTCCCCCTTGATGTTCAAAATCTCTACATTGTTACGCACGATCACTTTCTTATCGTCCATGTAACTGATGCCGTACTCCGCCGTCATGTAACTCTCCAACCCGCCCTGCTCATCGTAAAAATCTACTTTTAATCCCTTCTTCATCAACAAATAAGGATTGCGCTTGGCCTTCACCGCCATCAGTATTGGACTGAAAACCCGGGCCCTCAATTTGCCCGAATCGGTGTACTCAATGGTTACCTTCTCCGCATATTCCGCGCTCTCGAAAGTGCCTTTCTTTTTCTTCACCACCACCTTGTTGTGCGTATCGCTACACCCAACCAGCAACAGCAAAACTATGGCCAACAGCCCCCGCATAATTAATCGAATTTTCTACGCTGAAACCACAAATCACCCAACTGCAACCCCAACGTAAAATTGATGAATTGCTCCTTGGCCAACCCGTCCGATGCCAACCCCCGCTGAACATAGTCCAACTGCAGATGAACCACACTGCTCAACACCGAATTGTCATAGTATCTGCGAACCAATGGCACACCCACACCCACAAAAGCGCGATGCTGTATGATGCGGTTGCTGCCAACCCCGCTGGGTTTGGTGAAAGAATATTGGGTCTCCGACAACACACCCCCCACACGCACCGGCCAACGCATTTTCTTGTGACTCGGGTGTTTGAAATCATTCGGATTCAACGTAAACGTGAAGCCATAATCGGTGCGGTCCATGTATCGCCTGCCCGCATCAAAAAACATCGGATCCAAACTGCCCCAAACCTGCTTGCGGTAGTCCAACGACACCGACCAACGCTGACGGTACTGAAACAAATATCCCGCGCCAAAACTGCTGGGCAACGACATCGGTGTTCTCGGCGACAACGCATTCAACACCGTGTCCACCAAGTATACCTGGCTCCCTACCAAATCCATCGTGCGCGTCAACCGCAACTGCTCACCCGTAACCCCAGTGAAAAATTGCGCACTCGCACCCAACGTGTGGTAAGTAGAATCCAACTTGAAATACGTCATGATCCCCACCTTTTGCTGAATACCATGCACGTTCACCGATTTGATGTCCTCCAACAAATTCAAATCATTGCTGTCCGGCACACTGAAAATCGACTGGTCGTTCAACTGACCAAAAACGCGACCTACGCTGTAACCCAAACTGATGTGTTGACCAAAACGAAAGGCATTCGCCAACTCCACCATGTTCACCCCACCATACCCGGCATGGGTCGTCCGGTTAATAAATGGCGTGCTATCGCGAAAAGTATACTGATACCCCACCGTGGTCAATGGCTGCAACGAAACCGCCGAATTGATGGCATAGCGCGTGCTCTTGATCCGCTTTTGCTTGGAACCACTGTCCAACATCGCCCGCCTGTGGTAGTAATTGTAAGTCCTAAAACCCAAGTTCAAATAACCCAATCCGCCCCCCTGAAAGGTCTGCGTTTGGTCGCCCGCCTGAATCTTGGCCCCCTTGAAACTGCCACCCACATCAAACGTGGTGTAGTACAAATTGCCCAATGTAGCCGGATTGTGCATGGTGTAGGAGTACGCCCCAGAACGCGTGTGCAAATTACTGCCGCACTGTACCTGATTCGTGCCAATCCACTCGCCAATCCCGAAATTGCTGTAAGGCGAGAACGTGAGATTCTGTCCACCCGCCGACTGCGCCCGACCTTGAGATGCTCCCAGAATTACCAGAACCGCTAGGAAAAATTGTTTATTGAGCTTTCTCATGATGTTGAAGTGCGTGCATCAACCCGTAATGAACGAGCATAGGCTCTACAAATATCTCTGTTTTCTGTTGTTCCGCCAAGAATAACCCGTCGCCACCGGTGATAAATACCTGTCCTTCAGGGTGTTTTTCGAGGAACAACGCAATTTGTCGGTGCGATTCACCCGCAATCCCCTGCTGAACCCCACACAAAATGCTCTCATGCGTACTTTTGCCCACCTGCCCCGAAAAAGCTTCGTGACTCACCAACGGCAACTTGCCCGTCTGCTGATGCAAAGCCAAATACCGCATGTGTAACCCCGGCGAAATGCTGCCGCCCTGGTAACAGCCCCCCTCATCCAACCAATCGTAAGTGATGCAAGTGCCCGCGTCAATCACCAAACTCGCCCCAACCCTGCCCCGCTGCTGCATCAAACACTGCGCACCCAACACCCCCGCCAAGCGATCTGCACCCAACGTTTCCGGCGTGTGATAGCCCATCGTCACCGGCAATTTCATAATGCTGCTGAACAAATGGACCGCACAATCCAACCCCGTGAGCCAAGGAATGTCCTTCCGAACCGTGCTGAAAATACAAGCCGCAAGCGCCTGTCCCTGCATCCCCTCCCACTGCAACAACGACTCCACATCGGTAAACACCCCGTGAAAACGCAATATGCCCCCTTCGCTGAAGAGGGCATATTTTGATGCCGTATTGCCAAAATCTATGGTCAGGTACATAGTACCAACAAATTATTTTGCGATACCCACGCTGCGCTTCTCGCGGATCACGGTGATCTTCACCTGTCCAGGATAACGCATTTCTGTCATGATGCGGTTCGACAATTCAAAGGCCAACGTATCGGCATTTTCGTCGTTCGATTTCTCGGCCGACATGATAATACGCAATTCGCGACCCGCCTGGATGGCATACGCCTTCTCCACACCCGGATAGCTCAACGCCATATTTTCCATCTCCTTGATACGCTCCACATATTGATCATCGCCCCTGCGCGCGCCCGGTCTAGAACCAGAAATCGCATCGCAAGCCTGAATCACCGGACTCAACAACGATGTCATCTCAATTTCATCGTGGTGCGCACCCACCGCATTCACCACCTCAGGATGCTCGCCGAACTTCTCGCACAACTTCATACCCAACAAAGCGTGTGGGGTTTCCTCGTCGTTGTCAGGACACTTCCCGATATCGTGCAACAAGCCCGCGCGCTTCGCCAACTTCACGTTCAAGCCCATCTCCGCAGCCATCGTAGCACACAAACGCGCCACCTCTCTGCTGTGCTTCAACAAATTCTGTCCGTATGAACTTCTGAAACGCATGCGTCCCACATAACGAATCAATTCTGGATGCAAACCGGTAATGCCCAAGTCTACCACGGTGCGCTCGCCCCACTCTACCACTTCCTCTTCCACCTGCTTCTTCACCTTTTCTACCACTTCCTCGATACGCGCTGGGTGGATACGACCGTCGCGAATCAAACGCTCTAACGATACACGGGCAATCTCCCGACGGATGGGGTCATAACAACTCAACACGATGGTTTCTGGGGTATCGTCGATCAGAATTTCCACGCCCGTAGCCGCTTCAAATGCCTTGATATTTCTACCTTCCCTGCCAATGATTCTGCCTTTCACATCGTCGTTTTCCAAGGGGAAACTGGTTACCGTATTGTCGATCGCCGTTTCCGCCGCCGTACGCTGAATGGTCTGCAATACGATGCGCTTAGCCTCGCGGGTAGCCCCCAACTTGGCCTCTTCAACGATGTTTTTCGCCAACGTCAAGCCCTCCGTGTGCGATTGAACTTTGATGTTCTCCAACATCTGGTTCTTGGCCTCAGCGGCCGACAAACCCGCCACTTTCTCCAATTGTTCCAACTGCTGCTCCATCAATTGCTGGGCCTCGCGCTCCTTCACTTTGTAGGTCTCAATCTGCGATTCCAAACGCTCTTTGGTCTTGGCCAATTCATCCTCCTTGCTCTTGTTCGCACGGATTTTGTCGTCCAATGACTGCTCCTTCTGCTTGATGCGATTTTCGCTGTTTACGATTTCGCTGTTTCTGCGGTTCGATTCTTTTTCGTACTCAGAACGAAGTTGCATGTACTTCTCCTTTGCCTCCAAAATACGGTCCTTCTTCAGGTTCTCACCCTGCAATTTGGCTTCTTCAATGATGCTTTGCTTGTCTTTTTCCAGCTGTGATTTGCGCATCGCTACAAACACAACATATCCAAGGGCCAACCCTACAATGAGTCCGGCGAGGATAAATACGATGTTTTCCATTTTGTGCTATTCCTTTAATTTTTTGCGGAGATAGACACAGAGATTTTTACCGAGTAAACAATATTATCAAGCAAACAAGAGCCGCTCCATGGCCGAAATTTCCGCTTCCAGAAGATCGTCCAAATTGCGATGGCTTTTGCCATGGCGTACTACTTCGCCCGCCAAATCCAGTGCCGCCCACGATAAGCGGTCTGTGGGTTCTTGCGCATGAAAACTCTTGAAAGCATTGATGCGCTGGTTGAGCACTTGGGCCGACAACCGAACATCCTCCTCATCCTTGACCGCTACACGCAAACGCATCGCCCGATTGTCGATGTTTACGTTGATCAGAATGCTGTCGTTGGGTTGCACTTAAAATATTATTCGTTTAGTAAATCTATGCATCTATCAATGTCTCTAACCAGCTCGTTGATCTTGATTTTTAAATCGTGAACGTCTGAGCCACTCATCGACATTTCCTTTGCAAGTTTAATCAATTTATTCTCTTCTTTTAGTTCTGCCAAGGCATTTTTTTGTAGTGCGATGGTTTTCTTGAGCCCCTCCAACTCCTCCGTTAAGGTGGAATTTGCCTGTTTCAACGACACATTTTCCTGCGCCACTTCCTCCACCCTCAGGCGGATTCTCAACAATCGCTGTTGGAAATCAGTGCTCATATCACAAAGATACATCAAATTTTCACGCCTTTCCGATACCCAATTTCTACCCAATTTTCTGGGACTTGAATCTCCGATTCAGCGCAACAAAAAAACCATCAAATGGCAGCCACCGCCACCTCAATGGCCACATTCATAGTAGCCTCCGACTAATGCTCCATCTTTCGCCGACTCCGTAACGCCATCAGCCACAAAATCACCCACAAAATCACCAAAATGCCCAAATCACCCAACCGCTGATACACCGTTTTTTTGTTGTTCGGCACGATGCGCTGAACCATCGCCAATTGCGTGCCCGCACCCACCACAAAATCGCCTTCTTCATTTCCCTGTTCCACCGAATTCACAATATCGGTCAAAGGAACATCGCACCTGCCCGCCCTGCCCTGATACCACACCGACTCCATTACCGACTCCCCCTTGGGATCAATGAACCCCGAAATGCCCGTATTGGCCGCCCTGCCCACCCACTTTCTCTGCTCGATGGCCCGCAACTTGGCATAAGAAAAATGCTGTTTGTGTCCAGCCGTATTCCGCCACCACGCATCATTCGTAACCACCGCCAACCACTGCGCCCCATCACCCACATAATCGCTCACATAATCGCCGTAAATGCTCTCGTAACAAATCACCGGTGCCACCTTCACCCCATCGCCCAAAGCCATCGCCCGATAGCTCTTGCCCAACGTGCCTGAAGCAGAATTTTCGTCCAACGATATCGCCAGCGACTCCAAAAATGGCAAAGTAGTCACAAACGGCAACTGCTCCGTGCCCGGCACCAACTTTGATTTGTGGTAGTATCGAATCGAATCGCCCAACCACAATGCCGAATTGTGCAGCGTATACCAATAATTGGGATCGTTACTCTGTCGGGCCGCCGCCACCACCCCCATCGATTTGTCCGGCATAAACACCTGCGGTTTGCCCTTGCCCGACCAAGGATACCACTTTACCATGTTTACCCCCATCAAATAATCGGTTTTGCCCGAATCGTGCAGGCGTATCCCCTGCAAAAACGAAACCTGCTGATCCGATTCCATAAAATCCACATTGATGCTGCTCACCAACGAAGTTTCTGGCCACAACACACAATCCAACAACGCACCGCGCCGCGCCAACACCCGCTTCGCCGAATCCGTGGTGGCCTGCATCTCCCTCACCATCTGCATCGGATCCAACACAAACTTCTCCTCGTAAGTGTCGTAATTCGGCTGAATCGACGCCACCCAATAGCCCTTGTCCGAAATGAAATCCCCCTCCGCCCGACGACCCAACCACACCGATATCAACCCCATCACAACTAGTAAAATCAGCGCCGTTAACAGGGGTTTCACCCTGCCGCGTTTCCAAAAAGGAATCGCTGTTCCATCAAGCGCTTTCACATCAGAAATGCCCGTCAAAGCGGTATCTGTGCCCCCATCAACTGCGCGCTCATCAGCCATGCGCCACAGCAACATCCAACGATAAACCCACACATTCACCAACAAAATCAGCGCAGAACCACCCAACGTACCTGTGTATTCGTACCACTGCACATACCACGTCATCCCGCTAAATGCATTGCCCAAACACAACCACGGCCACGACAAATCCCAACGATGGTGGGCAAATTCGTACAACAACCAAATGGCTATGAAAAGGTAATCTGCACGCCAACGACACTGCCACTGCTGCGGCGATAAACGCGCCCACATCCGCCACAAACCAAACGGCAAAAACATGAAAAAAGAGTTCATCAGCAGCATCGCCACTGCACCCACATCAGAGGCAAACCAAACCCACCAAGTGGTGGTGATGTTCCACAACAACAGCGATAAAAACACCAACCCGAAATGCTGCCACCCGCCCATTTTTCTCGCGTGATGGGCAAGCATCAACAATGGCGCAAACGCCACAAAAACCAAGGGTGTAAACGGCATCGGCTCCCATGCCAACCAAAACAGAATGGATGGCAGTATCACCAACAAAAGGAGAGAAATTCTCTTGGGTTTTGTCATTGTTCCCTGCTTTGATTTTTCATTTGTCATAACCCGCTGTGCTTTTGTCATTGCACCCTTCTAACACTACCACAAATTCTCCCTTGGGTGTATGTTTTTGAAAGTGCAACAACACCTCCGCGATGCTGCCATTCACCGTCTCCTCAAACTTCTTCGATATCTCCCGCGAAACACTGATTCTGCGCTGGGGTGCACACGCCTCCTTCAATTGCTCCAACGTCTTCAGAATTTTATGCGGACTTTCGTAAAATGCCGTGGTATCCGGATTCGCCGCCAACGCCAAAATGCGGGTCTGTCGACCCTTCTTCTGAGGCAAAAACCCCTCGAATCGGAATTGGTGTAAGGCAAATCCACTCTTCACCAATGCCGGCACAAACGCCGTAGCACCCGGCAAAACCTCAAAAGGAATGCCCGCATCCACACAAGCCCGCGCCAACAAAAACCCCGGATCAGAAATGCCCGGCGTTCCCGCATCACTCACCTGCGCAATCTGAGCGCCCGATGCCAACTCCTGAATTACCGATGCCAACTTCCCGTGCTCGTTGTGCTGGTGAAAACTCTCCAACCGCGTCTGAATCTGATAATGATTCAACAAAACCCGCGTGGTTCTTGTGTCCTCCGCCAAAATCTTACTCACCGTATTCAACACCTCCACCGCCCGGTAGGTCATGTCGCCCAAATTCCCAATTGGCGTCGGTACCAAATACAATTTTCCCACTGTCATAAAGCAAAGATAGGTCTACGAAATCAATCGCAAACCCATCTCCCTGTTGTTAAACCAATCGTAATCTTGAAACTGTGTCGTTCCCCAGCTAACGAACATTAATACACCGTTGTACAAATCATTAATCAGTTGATAACAAACACAATCAAAACCCGTGGTTGAGCGTAATTTTGTGAGATGAAAATTACTTTTTGGGGAGCGGCTCGACAAGTCACAGGCAGCATGCATTTACTGGAACTTCCGAGTGGCACACGGGTTTTGATTGATTGTGGATTGGATTATGAAAAAAGAAAAGAATTCGAAGAAAGAAATGCCTCGTTTCCGTTCGACCCAAAATCCATTGATCTGTTGATACTTACCCATGCACATATCGACCACTCAGGCAACGTACCCAACTTGATAAGACAAGGGTTCTCGGGCACCATCATCGGCACAGAACCTACCTTGGAACTCAGCGATTACCTCCTCCATGATAGCTTGAATATCCAGCGCATGGAACTCGCAGCCAAACAAAAAGCCATTTGGAAAAATTCTGGCAAACGGTTTAAAAAAGGCAAACAGCCCCAAGTGCAAACCCTGTATACCAAAAAACACATCACCGAAATGCTAGACCAATCGGTGAGTCTGCCCTACGGTGTAGAATATGCCTTCAATGAAGAATTTAGCATCAGCCTCTACGAGGCCGGTCACATTCTCGGCGCAGCCAGTGTGCGGTTTACCGTGAACCACAACGGACAAAAAACCGTGGTGGGCTTTACCGGAGATTTGGGCAACGCCAATTCTAAGTTGGTGCGAGATCCAAAACCTATGTCGGGCTTGAACTACCTGGTCTCTGAAAGTACCTACGGCGGCAGAAAACACGCCACCGACTCCCAAAAAGCCGAGGATTCACTCCTGGAAGAAATCATTGATACCTGTGTTAACCGCGGTGGAAAGTTGGTGATTCCCGCCTTCAGCGTGGGCAGAACCCAAGCCATCATTTTTACCATTCACCAATTGTACCGCGCCGGTCGTTTGCCCGAAATACCCATCTTCACCGATAGCCCCCTGGCCATCAGAAGTACCAAGGTTTATCAGCACAACATCGACTTCCTGAACGAAGAAGCCCAAGCGTTTCAACAACAACACGGGAGCCTGTTCGATTTCCCACTGCTGCAAATCATCGAAGACGAAAAAGAAAGCGAAATGCTCAGCGTCATGAACACCCCCTGCGTCATCATTAGCGCCGCCGGCATGGTAGAAGGCGGTAGAATTCAAATGCACGTGAGAAACAATGTGGGTTACCCCGAAAACACCATTTTGATCGCTGGTTTTTGTGCGGAAGGTACACTCGGACATCGATTGCTCTCGGGCCAAGATTTCGTGGAAATCAACGGCAAACCCCGTCCAGTGCACGCAAAAATCAAGCGCACCGATGTGTTTAGTGCCCACCCAGACCATCCCCAAATGCTCAACTATTTCCATGCCTCCAATGAAGGTTCCCTCAAACAATTGTTTCTGGTGCACGGCGATGCCACCCAAATGGAACTCCTGGCAAACGACGTTGATCATACCACCGTTCACCTGCCAGAAAAAGGACAAACCTTCGACCTCATCTGATGTCAATACTCGGAATCATACTGTCGCCACTCGGATTGATTTGGGGCATCATTGCCCAAGTCAAACGGTGGATCTATGATTTCGCAGGACTTAGACAAACCGCAACCCTACCAAACATCGTCGTTGGAAACCTAAGCGTTGGCGGATCTGGCAAAACACCCACCCTGATGTGGCTCCATAGCCAACTCTTGCTGTTGGGACAGTCCCCAAAAAACATTGGCATCCTGTCTCGCGGATACAACCGCAAAACAACCGGATTCCGGTGGTTAACAAACCAATCCACCGCCGATGAAATTGGCGATGAACCCCTAGAAATTGCCACAGCCATCCAGGCACAAGCCAATACCATGGCGGTATGCGAAAACCGAGTAACCGGTATCCAAACCATGCACCGCGAATCGCCAAGCCTGTCGATGGTGCTCCTCGATGATGGATTTCAGCATTTGCGCCTCAACCCCACGTTGAGCATCCTCGTTTGTGATTACCATAAACTGTTCACCCGCGATTGGCCCATGCCCGCAGGCAGGCTTCGCGAATTTCCATGGGCTGCAAGAAATGCCAACGCCGTGCTGATTTCCAACTGCCCCAACACCCTGAATCCGACAGAATTACAACACACCAAGGAATCCTTGCTTCGTTCCATGAAAACATGGATGTCCCTCAGCCCCACAACCCAAAAAAATGTGGCCTGGGAACAACACATCGGTTTCCTGTCTACCCAAACCACCCCGCCCACCTCGCCTTTCGATACCTCCAAAACACTCAGCACAGAACCCATCTTTTTGGTTACAGGGATCGCCAACCCTCAAAGAGTGCTCAATAACCTCAAAAACGACCAAGTGGTGAAACATCATGCCCTGCCCGATCACCATCGATTCAACCAAGACAGTGTCATGAAAATCACCGCAGAATTTCTAAAAATTCAAAAAACTCACCCCAATTTAGCCGTGGTCACCACCCGAAAAGATTGGGTAAAACTGCAATACCTTTGGCCCAACAATGTCCCAATATTTGTGGTTTCATCAGCGGTAACCCCACTCGTTGAAACCCAAACCATGATTCAAACGCTTCTAAAACAATTCATTCATGAAAATCACATTGCCTAAATACACCCTGCTGGCATTTACCACAACCGTCATCGCCTTGTTCTCAAGCTGCGACATGCCCAAAAATACCCTGGCCGAAGAGTTCCAAGAAATACCCAACAAAACCTGGTCATGGAGCGATTCAAAAACATTTACGTTCACCATCGACGATTCAACCCACTACACCAACCTGTACCTGAGTTTGCGTATTCAAGGAACCTACGCATACAGCAACATTTGGCTCATTTCCCAAATTCAAGGGAACAATACCAACACCAAACAACAAGTGCAAATTGAACTGGCCGACCAAACCGGTCGCTGGCTAGGAGAAGGCATGTCGAACCTCATCACCTACCTAAAACCCGTGTATATTCAAACAAAAATGGCCCCAGGAACCTACACCTGGACCCTCTCTCAAAACATGCGGGATGAAAAATTAAATGGCGTGGTAGACATCGGAATCAAAATAGAAAAAGGACAGCCCATTTTATAACAATTTTTTTATGGTAGTGAAGGGATATGCAGCCGCATTAGCGGGTGTAGAGGGGATTGTAGTATCTGTTGAAGCTTGCGCCATGCCGTTTCTATCTTTTCAATCCTATTAGTTTCCTTATTGATAATGTACATGGTGTTCTTAATTTTTGGGTTCTGCTGCTATTGAAAAATAATCATCGCCTTGTTCGTATACAGTTGTACTGAAGTTATCCGCAAGTAATTTGGCCATGGAAAAACTAAACCTCAGTGCGCGCGCCTATCACAAACTACTGAAAATTGCCCGCACCATTGCCGACCTCGAAGGAGAACAGCAAATACAGAAAAACCACATCGCCGAAGCAATACAATACAGAAACCTAGATCGACATTTTGGCGCGTCCTAGCAGTTTTCCTGCCAATGCCATGCGTCTTTCATCATTGTGGTAAGGTCGCGTTTTGCCGACCACCCCAACACATTGTTTACTTTGTCGGTATCGGCCCAAACCGCCACCACATCACCCGGCCTGCGATCGCCAACCGTGTAATTCACTTTTTTACCCGTGGCCGCCTCAAAGGCCTGAATCACCTCCAGAACAGAATAACCAACCCCCGTACCAATGTTGAACACCTCAAATACCCCAGCAGAGGGATCTCCAGGTAACACATCTAACTGCTTGGAAGTGGAAAACAACCGGTCGATGGCCGCCACATGCGCTTCCGCCAAGTCCATCACATGGATATAATCGCGAATACACGTGCCATCCGCCGTAGGATAATCACCCCCATAAACCGTCAATCGCTCCCGAATTCCGGCCACCGTTTGGGTCAGGTATGGAATCAAATTGTTGGGAACACCCAAAGGCAACTCACCAATTTTTGCCGTAGGATGCGCACCCACCGGATTAAAATACCGAAGACACTGAACCTCGCACCAAGCATTGTCTTTGAGGATGACCTCGGCCATTTGCTTGGTAGCCCCGTAAGGACTTGCCGCCGGACGTGTAGGAGTACTCTCCTTTACGGGCACTGATTCAGGTTCGCCATACACCGTGCAACTGCTGCTGAACACCATTTTGCTACAGCCCTTCAATTTCATGGTATCCAACAAAGTAATCAAACCAACCAAGTTGTTATGATAATACATCAAGGGGTTTTCAACGCTCTCACCCACCGCTTTGTGCGCCGCGAAGTGAATGACCGCCTCCGGACGATGCGCATCAAACAACCCCTGCAATAGTTCAGTATCATTGACATCGCCCTGAACATAGGTAGGACGATAGCCCAACAACGACGTCAAAGCATCCAAAACCTCGATGCGTGAGTTGTGCAAATTATCGATGATGATGGGATTGTACCCCGCCGCATCCAAACACAATACAGTGTGAGACCCAATGAATCCCAATCCCCCTGTGACCAAAATATTCCGTTTTCCCATGGTTATGATACTACTTTCACTTGACCGTTTTCCAATACATACTTAACCCCAGATCCCAAACAAACCGCATGGCCCTGGGCATCAAACGCCAACTTTTCTCCATATTCACTCATCCAACCAACCTGCTTGGCCGGTACACCCACCATCAAAGCATAGGGCTTCACGTCTTCCGTAACCACCGCGCCCGCACCAATAAAGGCAAATGCACCCAACTTTACCCCACACACAATGGTGGCGTTGGCGCCAATACTCACACCCTGCTCCAAAAGAGTGGCTTTAAACTCGGTTTTCCTGACAACCGCCGAACGAGGATTGATCACGTTGGTGAATACGGCACTCGGACCAATAAAACACTGATCGCCCACCATCACGCCCTTGTACAATGAAACGTTGTTTTGAATCTTTACTCCACTACCCACCACCACGTCGTTGTCGATAAAGACATTCTGCCCTACCTGACAATTTTCGCCCAAAACGGCATTCCCAGATATATGACAAAAATGCCAAATCTTGGTGCCCGCACCAATCACAGCGCCCTCATCCACCACAGCAGTAGGATGAATTTGAGGCTTCGGAATTTCTTTGTCGGTCGACATTTCATTCAAAGGTACTGATTCACACAAGGCGATTACAAATGAATTTACAAGTGCAATTTACTTTTAACGAATCCCCTGAATGATTTGAGAAAATCTTGGGCCCAAAGAATATGCCGCACCCAACATGAAGCGGTGGTTTGCCTTTGCTGCCGAGTACCATAAACAAAAAGGCCCCCGGCTTCGCCGGGGGCCACTTACAATGATATCAGTTGATTAATTAACACCGCACCAGCCCAAAATCAAGTAACTCAACCCAGCAACCAAAGCGCTTACAGGAATGGTAATTACCCAAGCTACCAACAAGTTGCGGGTAACGCCCCAACGAACTGCACTCAGTCTTTTTGTAGCTCCCACACCAATGATGGCACCTGTAATGGTGTGCGTAGTGCTCACCGGAATACCCATTTGCTCAGTCATGAACAAGGTCATGGCACCCGAAGTTTCCGCCGCTACTCCCTCCAAAGGCGTAACCTTGGTGATTTTGGTTCCCATCGTTTTGATGATTTTCCAACCACCACTCAATGTGCCCAAACCAATCGCAGCATAACAAGCCAAAGGCACCCAACTCGGCAATTCCTTGAAGTCAGATATCTGTCCGCCAGCAATCAAAGCCGCACCAATGATACCCATCACCTTCTGTGCGTCGTTACCACCGTGGCCTACACTAAAGGCAGCGCTCGACAACAATTGCAACTTTTTGAACATGTTGGCCATGCGATTAGCCGTAGGCGTTTTAACCACCTCACAGTAAATGTAGCTCAGGATAAAGATGAAGATGACCGCATAAATGCACATCAACAAGAAACGGTTGTCTGCCCGATCCAATTCCTTTGCCAAGTCTTTCTCGATATCGACCTTGAACCCCTTAACAAACTTGTCGTAATCGCCAATGGCCGTTACACCCAACACCAAAGCAACACCATGTGCCGTAGAGTCAGCACCCACTGCCGCATAGTTTTTAAAGAAGGGTTTGCAAGCATCCAAAATGGCTTCCTTCTCTTCAACGATGGGCTTCTTAGACTCATCGTAGAAAGCCACTTTTTTGGCCACGTCCAACTTAATTTTTTTGGCCACCAAATCCTTCAATTTGCCTTCAATCAAATAATCCAAAGAAACGGTTTTTCCAATCTCAGCGGCCACGTAATCAGCGCCTTCATCATAATCCGCCAGCAATGACTTGCTTGCATCATAATTGGCCGTGGCTTTTTCAAACTTCTTTTTAACCGTTTCATCCTCCGGTTTTTTGGCCAATTCCTTTTTGTACTTGTCCACTTTGTAAAACTTGGCCAAATTCTCTTCCAATTTTGAATGTCGGAAAGAATTAAACATCAGTCCCAAAGCCGCGGCAGAAATCAAAATCACGGCCATTTTACCATAAATGTTGCGCTTGATGGTCACCAGGGTAATGAAAATTGACATCGCCATTCCAATCAGTGGCGCCAATAATATGAAGTAAACCGTCTTGGAAATTTTGTCGAACTCTACCACCTCTCCAAATGGAACCCAACCCTTGGTGTAAAACGCATGAGCCAATGCCGCTCCCGCAAAGCCACCAATCAACGTGTGACTTGAAGAACTCGGAATGCCATACCACCAGGTCAACAAATTCCAAAAAATTGCAGCAATCAATCCCGCCAAAATCACCGGTAATGTAATGTAGTTGTCAATAACCGTTTTAGAAATGGTATTGGCTACCGCATGATCCTTGAAGATAAAGAAGGCCACAAAATTGAACAATGCCGCCCACAAAACCGCCTGCAATGGCGTAAGCACCTTCGTGCTCACCACCGTAGCGATGGAGTTTGCCGCATCGTGAAAGCCATTGATATAATCAAACACCAATGCCAACACTATAATTACAATTGCCAACGTAGACATAATCGCTAGTCGATAAGTATTAGGCGTATTTTACAATGATGGTTTCAATCACGTTGCCTACATCCTCACACTTGTCAGTAGCAACCTCCATGATGGTGTAAACCTCTCTCTTGCGAATCAACTCTTTAAAATCATTTTCTACTTCAAACAAATTCTTGATACTCATATCAAATACGTTGTCGGCATGATTCTCAAAACTATTGATTCTTACCAAACTCTCCATGATTTTTTCTGGACGTTTCAATTCGCGCAACTGCATCACCGCTTTACCCACCTCTGCAGCACTCTGCGTGATGATTTCTGCCAAGCTTTGAATGCCTTGCTCATGTGGGTTAACCCCGTGGAATTGCATCTTCTTGCAAGAAGCATGAATGTAATCCGCTACATCATCCATGGCTGTTGCCAGATAGTGAATGTCCTCACGGTCAAACGGCGTGATGAAGTTTTTTCCCAACTCTGTAAAAATCTTGTGGGTCAACTCGTCATTTTTATGCTCGTAATCTTCAATCTGCTTGCTGATAGACAAACGGTTGTTTGGATCCGTTTCGAAAACAAATTGGTGCAACAAAACACCCATCTCGGTGATGTTGGCCGCTGACTGTTCAAACAAGCTATAGAAGATCTTGTCTTTGGGTAAAAAAACGCTGAGGATGTTGTTTAATGCCATGATTATAAATTTATCGCGACAAATTTACCATCAGCCCAAACACAAAAATTCCCTTAATCCATATTTAACACAAAGTTAACATTGGGCTTTTTTGTACATCCCCTGAATCTGGTTCGTCAATGCCAAGATCTGTATCTCCAAGTCCTTGTATTCCGCCGAAGAAATAATTCCCATATCCTCCACCGCCTGCAAATAACTCATCAAACGCAAACAGCGTTGATAGGCATCGTACATTTCTTCCCGGGTGTTCATCGGACTCCCCGTACTAACCTGCCTGGCCGTTTTCATCATTTCCTCTCCCAACAACACAAAATCTGCTCGGTTCATGCGATTCACCATCTCCAGGGTGTGGAATCCCAATTCCCATGCCCTGTCTGAATAACTTTGATTTTCCATGTATGCAATTTGTATCACAACAACACATGCAGTCGGCCCTTTCCGATTATTGCCGATTATACCTGTATCTAACCGATTAAAAAAGACTACCCTCTTACCACAAGCCGCATCCCTCACCATACGGTAACCCCATAAAACCACAACCCCCATAAAAACAGGGAGGGCGGCCTGCGGCCGCCCTCCCTGTTACAACTATTCGATGCAATCCTTAAATCACACCCAACAACGATTTACTTGCTATCCCACCAAACCTTCTTATCGGCCAAGTCGTTCACACCAATCGCTCCTGGGAACTTGGTGTTGTACAAACGCTCATCCAAAGAATAAGGGTATCTGCGGGCAATGCCGGTGATCAACGCCAATGGAGAAGGACTCAATGAAGGTACCCCCGTTCTGCGCCAATCGTTGTAAGGCTCGATCATAGAGAAGCCCGACACATATTTGTGTGTCAAAATCTTATCCAAAGTGATCGATCCAGCCGTTTCACTCGCCTGTGAACTTACATAAGCAGCAGGAGCCGCACTGCCAGTTACCAACCCTACGTGCGCTTTGATGGCGTCGTTGTGAGCCGTAGCAGCCGCAGCCTTGTTACCAGCAGCAAATTGTGCCTCAGCCTCAATGAACAACAACTCCACGTAAGTAGCCAAAGGCGTAACACTTTTTTGAGAAGCAAAATAAGAACCGAAATCACTGATGTTTTTCACGGCCTGGCTTCCCAACGCAGCACCTTTGTACTGTCCGCTGTCGTTCGTAGTGAAATAGAATCCAATGCGAGGATCGTTGATGCTGTTCATGATGTCAACCAACTTAGCACCAGCCAACATGTAACCAGTACGCTCCACCTGGGTGAAGGCATACCACTGGTTGTACTCGTTTGCATTGGTACCAAAGATACAGTTGGCATCAGCAGCAGAACTGGTGAAACCAGCCGCCTTCGCCTTGGCTACGTAATCCAAAGCCTTGGTGTGCCAGTTGGCATCGCGGTTGCTAATACGCATCGCATAACGCGCTTTGATTGCATAAGCCAACGCCTTCCACTTGCCAGCATCTCCGCCGTAAATGAAATCATCCGAACCTGGAGCCAAAGCATTATCGGGCTTGTCCAACAATACAACTGCGTCATCCAACATGGTTTGCATAGCAGCAATGATGCTCTCCTGTGAATCGTATTTGGCGCTGTAGTTTCCAGCTTCGCCATCCAACGCTTCCGTCCAAGGAATATCACCCCACATATCCGTAGCAGCACCCAACATCATCGCAGTCATGACCTTCGCCATGCCCTGATAAGCAGGATTGCCATCGCCGGCAGTTTTTTCCAACAAACGCATGTTCTTCAAACCACCTTGGTAAATTACACCCCACTCGTTCTCAACGTCACCCTCATCAATGATGTAGGCTCCCTGATCCAACGATTGGTTAGAAACTCCCTCGCTGTGTTGTGTCCACATGCTGGTAGTTCTCGACAATGAACCGCCGTAAGTAGCGAAAATCGCCAACTGACAAGCACTGTTCAATAACGCGGGGTTCGCCTCTCCGGGAGCATTGGGCGATACTTCATGCCCAGATACCCACTTCTTACAAGAAGTGAACAAAACCGCTGTTCCTAATAAAATTGCAAATAATTTTTTCATCTTTTTATCCTTTCCTAAGAATTAGATTCCCAATTTGATGTTGAACATAAACGACTTCAAACCAGGGTTGTTAAAGTAGTCGAAACCACCAATGTTTGAACTTGCACCTGTCAAGCTAGTCTCAGGATCTACCCCAGGATATTTGGTGCTCAACCACAAGTTGCGACCTACAACACCCAAGTCAATGTAACTCAAGTTTTTGTTGCCCTTCATGTTGATTCTGTAGCTTACGCCCAATTCGCGCAAACGTACCCATGATCCATCGTAAACCGCCATTTCAGCAGAACTTCCTGGACCATCACCCAAATAAGAGCGGTAGTAGTTGAATGCGCTGATTTGCCTGGTGTTTTCTGCAAAAGTCAATTCACCTTCGTTGGTGATCAAACCAGTTTTTGAATCGTACTTAGGTGTACCAGAAGTGATACGCTTACCCTCAATAGTGTATGTTTCTGAACGATCGGCAGCAGGTGCAGTGATGCCGTACTGTGACAAACGAGCGTAAGTACCACACCAGATGTCTCCGCCCTTGCGCACGTCGATCAATGCAGTGATGTTCAGACCTTTTACGTTCAACGTGTTGCGCAATGCTCCAATCCAATCTGGATAAGGGTTACCAATGTTGCCACGGGTGTTGTTCAACACAGGCAAACCGTTGGCACCGATGATCATTGAACCGTCTGAATGACGTAATACGCGTGAACCATACATCGAACCGTAAGACTGACCAACAATCGCGTAAGATCCAATGCTAGAGAAAGCAGCCTCGATGTTGATCTCATCAACACCAGGAGCCAATGACAATACCTCGTTTCTGTTCAAACCGAAGTTTCCAGCAATTTCCCAAGTCAAGTTCTTGTTCTTGATGGCAGTTACACCCAACATCAACTCAATACCCTTGTTGGTCATAGTACCAGAGTTCTGACGAACACTACTGTATCCTGAAGATGCGGCCAATGGCATGCTCACCAACAAATCAGTAGACTTCTGCTCATACAAGGTCAAATCAATCGTCAAACGACTGTCGAACATACGTACATCAAATCCAATCTCTTTGCTGGTTCTGCGCTCAGGCATCAAACCTTGGTTACCCAAGCCATTGCTCTGTCCGAAACCGTTCTGACCCAAATATGGGAAGCCCAATCCTCCAGTGAAACCATCGGTGAACAAAGGCTGACCATAGTAAGTACGAGTAGCATACGCTGGAGGGTTAATACCCGCTTGCGCATAAGCCACACGCATTTTACCAAATGAAATCAATCCACCCTTTTCCATCAATTCAGAGAAAACAACCGAACCACTTAAAGAAGGGTAGAAGAAGCTACTTTTCTTGTTACCGAAGGTAGAAGCCCACTCGTTACGACCGCTGGCATTCAAATACAAGAAGTTCTTGAATGAGAATTCAGCACTTCCGAAAATCGCAGCGTTTTTGATAGTTCCAGACCCTTGAGAAGCATACAAATTTGAAGCATTGCTCAAGTTGTAGAAATTGGGAACCGCCAAATCGCGACCGCGCAAATACTGATCGCTAGAAGTACGGGTGTTCAAGTTGTTACCCAAAGTCATGTTCACGCTCAAATCTTCGTTTACCTTGCGGTTGGCGTTCAATACCAAGTCGCTGTAAATTTCTTTGTAACGCAACACGTTCTGTGAAATTTCACCACCGGGTGAGTTATCAGGCTGCCAAGAACCTACAGCAAAAATTTGCTGACGGCTATCGGTGTATTGGTCAGTACCTACACGGTAGTTGATCGACAACCAATCATTCGCTTTGTACTGCGCATTCAAGTTACCAATGATGCGGTTTACATCATCCGTAAATGGGTTGCGATATACTGTCCAATAGGGGTTATCGTAAATGGGGAAATACTGATATTGTGTACCGTCAGAGTTAGTGTATCCATCTGCACCGGCACCACCCGCCAAATTGAAATCAGCAGGAGCACGCATCAAACCCAACATCACACCAGACAAGTTAGAACCGTTTTGAGCACGTGTACCCCCTGAGTTAATCAAGTTTACACTGCTACCAACGCTCAACTTATCGGTAACACGACTATCGGTGTTCACACGAATGGTTGTACGTTTGAATGAAGTATTTGGAACGATACCGTCTTGCTGCGTGTTACCCACAGAGAAACGCGCACTGGTATTGTCACCGTTTACAGTTACACCCAAGTTGTTGGTCATCGACATCGCCGTCTTGAAGAAATTACCCGCGTTGTCGAAAGACTTACCGTCGGCAATTTTAGGTCCCCAAGAGTTGGGCGTAGTTGCAGAGGTACCCGCGTCTACCAAAGTCCATCCTGCAGGAATGGTACCGGTGAAGTTCTTTCTTACACCCGCAGAGTCGATTCTCTGTCCACCCCCACCAAGTCCTTGGCCATAAACAAACTGCCTTTCTGGCAACTTGTTCACCTTAGACCAATCCATGGTGCTAGAGAATTCAGCGCTGAAACGCTTACCGCCCTTTTGTCCACGCTTGGTAGTGATGATGATGGCACCGTTGGCACCACGAACACCATACAAAGACGCAGCCGCAGGACCTTTCAATACCGTGATGTTTTCAATGTCATCAGGGTTGATGTCCACCGCACGGTTTGAGTTGTTTACCCCCTGAAGGTTCGAGTTAAAGGGATAATCCCCAGCCGTTGATTGGTCCGTGCTGTTGTCGATCGGCACACCATCCACCACAAAAAGCGGCTGGTTGTTACCCGTAAACGTAGCAGCACCACGCAACAAGATTCTTGAACTAGCACCAGGCGTTCCTGATGAACTAGTCACCAAAGCACCTGCTACTTTTGAACTCAACGCTTGAACAACGTTTTGCTCACCCGATCCCACAAGTTCTTTTCCTTTAACAGATTGAACTGCGTAACCCAATGCGCGCTGTTGTTTTTTGATACCCAAGGCAGTTACCACCACCTCTTCTACCCTGCCAGTGTCAGTGGATGACCCCGCTGTCTGCGCATTTACTGCCGCTACAGAAGATGTCAAGACCGCCGCCGCCGCCAAAGGCTTGAGTAATTCTTTAAGTTTCATAGGCTATTTAAATTGGTTTAACAAGCAATCATAGTTAAGATTATGTAAACAACCAATATTTAACGATAAATTTTCAGTGAATTGATATAAAATTTTTTGCACACAAGAATTTTGGTGACCGAAACAATTCCATGAATGAACGATCAGATACCCACCCTGTTACCACCAACACAACCCCCCAGAACCATAAAAAAAGGCGCCCTTCGGCGCCCTTTTATCATTAATCTATGAGTAATTTTATTTCAAAATATCGCGGGAAATAACCACGCGCTGAACCTCACTCGTACCTTCATAAATCTGGGTGATTTTTGCATCACGCATCAAACGCTCTACATGGTACTCCTTCACGTAACCATAGCCACCGTGAATCTGAACCGCCTCAACCGACGCCTTCATCGCCACCTCAGAGGCAAACAACTTCGCCATAGAACTTGCACGGTCGTAGTTCAAATGCTGATCCTTCATCCAAGCTGCCTTCAAACACAACAATCTCGCAGCCTCAATCTCAGTGGCCATATCCGCCAACTTAAACGCAATCGCCTGGTGATTCATGATCTCCGTACCAAACGCCTTGCGCTCCTTAGAATACTTCAATGAAAACTCATACGCACCGCTCGCAATACCCAAAGCCTGCGCAGCAATACCAATTCTTCCGCCACTCAACACCTTCATCGCAAACTTGAAACCAAAACCGTCGTCGCCAATGCGATTCGCCTTGGGCACCTTCACGTCTTGAAACATAATGCTGTGCGTATCACTGCCGCGAATTCCCAACTTGTCTTCCTTCTTGCCCACAGTTACTCCGTCCCAGGCCTTCTCCACGATAAACGCGTTGATTCCCTTGTGCTTCTTCTCCACGTCTGTCTGTGCAATAACCACATAGTAACTCGCCGAATTACCATTCGTAATCCAGTTCTTGGTACCATTCAATACATAGTGGTCGCCCATGTCAATCGCCGTAGTGCGCTGACTCGTAGCATCACTGCCCGCCTCCGGCTCACTCAACAAAAACGCCCCGATCGTCTGTCCACTCGCCAACTCCACCAAATATTTCATCTTCAGCTCCTCGGTTCCGTACTCCTCCAATCCCCAACAAACCAAAGAGTTGTTTACACTCATACAAACACTCGCCGATGCATCAATTTTGGAAATCTCCTCCATCGCCAAAACATACGAAATGGTGTCCATCCCACCCCCACCATACTTGGGGTCTACCATCATTCCCATGAATCCCAACTCGCCCATCTTCTTGATCTGCTCCGCTGGAAACTTCTGCTCGTTATCACGCTCGATTACGCCGGGCAACAACTCGGTCTGTGCAAAATCGCGTGCCGCCTGCTGCACCGCCAAATGCTCTTCTGTCAATTCGAAATTCATCATCTTCTTTTGATATAATTCAATACAAAATTACTGTTTTTACTGATTATCCCTCCACTCGTATACCCACTGCGCCTGAATCATCTCCAAATGACCCTCGTTGCTCTCCTCGCGACTTCCCGCGAAATTCGGGACCTCCAACACCCACTCCAACAACTCAGTAAACCGAATTCGGTAAATCTTGGCCTCACTAAAATCATCGCCAAATCGCTCGTACAATTTCATCGCAATGTCCTCGTAATCAGACCACTGTATCGGGGGTTCGTACATTTCCATATCTCTTTTTTAATGTCCTATGATTCCTCTCTGATCCGGGATCGTTACCACCAAATCACCGTCCTCCGACAACTTGCACTGACAAGCCAACCGACTGTTATACTTCGGATTGCGTGCACGGTCTACATACTCCTCCTCACGATCACTCATGTCTGGCAACAAGTCCTCGCCCCGCTCCACATAAACATGACAAGTTGAACACCCACACACCCCGCCACAATTGTGGTTCAAATGAATGTCGTTGTCCAACGCCACCTCCAAAATCGACTCGCCCTCAAATATCTCAACCGTAACATCGTTGCGGTTTTTTTCTTCAAACTGAAAGGTAATCTTCGCCATATGCGCCGCAAAATTAATACTTCCCGATGGGTTTGGTTCAGGATTTTGTGGAAATAATCTGGGGATTTTCGTATCTTTGTAGCCTCGTTCTATGATATCTCGAAGACTCGTTCGCATCAAAGCCCTTCAGTCGCTCTATTCCTTCCAACAAGGAGAGTCACTGTCAGACTTCCAATGGCCCACCCTTACGCCTAAGCAAAAAACCTACTTCGACGACACCCTCTCTCACCTCATAGAATCCATTCAACAAAGCCACGATTTTTATCTTTTTCTGTTGGATTTTCCCTTCCAACTTTCCCAATACCTACTCGAAGAACAAGCGCTTGAAAAAGCCAAGTTCTACCCCGATCAAACCAAAATTCGTAGACTAGGACTCCTAGACCGCATGCCGCTGGTGAAATACCTGCATCGCGCCGTCACCGGTAGCCAACGCAAATCCTTCGCCTTCGACTGGAATCAGCTCTCCGCCCAATTAGATACCTTCTATCAGTGGATGCAAGAGTGGGACTTCGTCAACGACATCGACTTCTTCGAACAACCCACCTTCGAGCAACAACAAGCCTTCCTCGAAGAATTCTATGCCAACCTGTTCGAAACCAAAGAATCCTTCTTCGATACCCTCAATGATTACTACCCCGGCTGGAGCGATGACGAACTCTATACCACCCGTGAAATCGAAAAAACCATCCAAGGCGCCCAATCCAACGGCACAGTGCCCGTGGCCAACTCCCCATCGTCCAACTCAGAAGAAGTAGAACTCGCCCAACAACTGTTTACCACCACCGCGAAAAATAGCCTCGCTTACGAATCCCAAATATCTGAAATTTCCGACAACTGGGACCCCTCCCGGATCGCTGTGATGGACCTGCTCATCATCAAACTCACCCTCACAGAGTTCCTCCACTGCCCCACCATCCCCGTCAAAGTCACCATCAACGAATACCTAGAAATCACAAAAAATTATAGCACCCCCAACAGCTCTCGCTTTGTGAATGGTGTGCTCGATAAATTGCGTATCGTCATGGAAGATCAAGGCATGATCTCCAAAAGTGGGCGTGGTCTGCGCGACAAATAATCAACCCCTGCCCGATAGCGTCAGCAACCGACGATGCGTCGTCATTACCTGCTCAATCAACAAGGCCTCCCCGTCATTGTAAATTAAGAAATCACAGCGGTCCTGCCACCGCTCCTGTGGCCATTGGGCCTGCACCCGACGTGCAAACGCCGCCTCGTCCACACCGTCCCTGTCCATCACCCGCCGCAACCGAATTTCCGGAGATGCCATCACACCCACAACCCTGTCAACCGTGGCATCCGCACCCGACTCAAACAAAATTGCCGCCTCCTTAATCACATACGCATGCCCCTCCCGCTCCCGGTCTCTCACCCACTGAGCAAAATCTTCAAAAACAATCGGATGTACCACCGCATTCAATCGCTCCATCAAATGCGCATCATCAAACACGCGCTCGCGAACAAACGACGCATCAATGACACCCTCCGGTGTATACACGCCGTCGCCAAATAAAGCAACCATCGCCTGCCTCAACCCCGCATGGGTGTTGTACAACGATTTTGCCGCCACGTCTGCCTCATAAATGGGCACACCAAGCCAACGAAAGATGGCACAAACGGTGCTTTTACCGCTGCCAATGTTTCCGGTGACCCCAACAGACAACACCACCCAAAAACCTTAAGAAGCCGCCTGTGGATACGCCGCCTGCGTCAACTCCATGCTCACTGCCGACTTTTCAATCTTGGCCTTTCCCTCCTCCATCTCTATCACAAAATGAGCATCCGTAACCGATGTGATCTTGCCGTGGATTCCACCCGTGGTCACAATCTTGTCGCCCTTAACCAACGATTCCATATAAGCTTTCGCCTTCTTTTGCCTGCGCATCTGTGGCCAAATCATGAAAACGAAAAATACGCCCATGATGAGCACCATCATCACCAACTGTGATCCGCCGCCAGCGCCGGGTTGTCCTTGTAATAATATCATAGTCTAATTTTAATGTCCGTGTTCGTCGCCACCCATCATTTCCTCCTCAGACACACTGCCTTCCGGAGCAATAACATTGGCCTTAAATTTCAATACCACCTCAACCGTTTTGCTGTTTTCAAACGTCACCGTGATGCTCTTCTCGTTCAATATGCCCCCCGGTCCCCCTCTGTTTGAACTGTTAAACGTGGCCATCACCTTGCCAGTCTCCCCTGGTGCTACCAACTCGTGCGTATATTCTGGTGTAGTACACCCGCACTGCGCCACAACATTGGCAATACTGATAGGAGCCTCACCCGTGTTTTTGAATGAATATGTGTGCTGAACACTCTCCCCGTCCTTCACATCGCCAAACATAAAAACAGTATCCTTGAAAACCACATCGCCCCAAGGGCCCTTGTGGACATTCTTCGGCGACTCAGCCGTAGCCGTGTTCTCCTCAATGTCATCCGTGTCGAAAGAGCCAGAACCACAAGCCCCCATGAACACACCCAACGGTAAAATCAACATCCAAAGTTTACGCATAACTCAAAAGTATTATTTATGCCCGAAAATTAGGCTTTCTTTTATTCAAAAATGCATCCGTGCCCTCCTTGAAATCAGCCGTCTCGAACGCTTCACCAAACTCGTAAATCTCGCGCTGCATGCCGTTTACATTGGGACGGAAATAGTCGTTCACACATTTAATTACCTTGTTTACGGCACTCGGACTCTTACCACAGATCTTTTTCAACATTGCCTTCGCCTCATTCATCAACTCCGCTTGCTCTACCACCCGATTCGTTAACCCCAATTTCAACGCCGTTTGCGCGTCAATCGCATCACCTGTCAACAACAACTCCATCGCCTTGCCCTTGCCAATCAACTGCACCAAACGTTGGGTTCCACCATATCCAGGAGGCACCCCCAAATTCACTTCGGGCTGACCAAATTTGGCATTGCTGCTCGCCACACGCAAATGACAAGCCATCGCCAGCTCACACCCACCGCCCAACGCAAATCCATTCACCGCCGCAATCACAATTTTATTGCCGTTTTCAATAGAATTCATCACATCGTGGCCGTCCGCACTCATGCGCGTCGCCTGCTCCGTATTGAAATGGGCAAACTCCGAAATATCCGCACCAGCCGCAAAAGCCTTCTCGCCAACACCTGTCAGAATCATCCCGTGAACCTCGTCGTTGGTCTGCGCCTCATCCACCGCCTCCTTGATCTCCTTCAACGTTTCGATCGTCAACGCGTTCAACTTGCTCTCTCGGTTGATCGAAATCACCAAGATATTTTCTTCTAATGCCGTTAAAATATTGTTGTATGCCATGTTCTGGTCTTATGCACGATGGGTTTCTACCCAGTTTTCAATGTACGATGCGATATCACCCGTACTGGTTCCTGGAGGAAACAACTGGGCCACGCCAATCTCGTTCAACGCCTCTACATCCCCGTCAGGAATAATGCCCCCGCCCGTCAATAACACATCCTCTATGCCCTTCTCCTTCATCAAAGTCAAAATTCTTGGAAATACCGCGTTGTGCGCGCCCGAAAGTATACTCACCCCAATGGCGTCAACATCTTCCTGCAACGCTGTTTGAACCACCATCTCCGGGGTCTGTCTCAGACCCGTGTAAATGACTTCCATCCCCGCATCACGCAATGCCGTGGCGATGACCTTCGCACCGCGGTCGTGACCGTCCAACCCCACCTTCGCGATGAGTACTCGAACAGGCCTATTCAGTTTATTACCCATGGTTTCTGTAGCAAAAATACTAATTCAACTTGGTATGGCCACCAATACGCCGTTTTCGTATCGCACCGACATCCCCGAAGTGTTGCATTTCAAACAAACATCCAAGTCTGATTCGGCATGCATCGACTGAAATCGTTGCACATGACTCGCCTCCGACAAAAATCCGTGAAGATCGCCCTGCGCCTGCAACCACAAACTCATCGCAGCCCGCGTTGCATCATCTGCCACCGCCCAACCCTTGTCTACCAACTGCTGCGCAACCGCCCCAGCAAACAATGTATCTTCCAAATTCACATGGCCCTTCCACCCCGCACAAAACAAGAAAACATCCTTCTTTGTGTCACAAATCGAAGCCACCAAAGCGTTCATATTCAAAAATCCACCCACCCAAATGTGCGACGCCGCCAAACTCAACGACAAAGCCTGCGTGCCATTGGTTGTCGTAATCACCAACGATTCTCCCCTCACCCGCTCAGGGGTAAATTCCTGGGGGGAATTGCCAAACTCAAACCCCTCAACCTTAAACCCATTGCGTTCCCCCGCAATCAACAAAGCCGGATTCTCCTGCTTCAATCGCAACGCCTCCTCTACCCCAGCCACCGGCCTAACCGACGTTGCCCCATTCTCCAACATCACCACCATGCTCGTGGTTGCCCGCAATATGTCGATGACCAACACCTGCTTGTCTACCACCTCTTTTTCAAACAAGGAAAACAACTGCGGACTCAATATGGTATGTATTTTCATGGCTTATGTATTGGTGTAATTCATAGCGAAACCCGCCCCCAAAGTGCAATATTGCAGCGTACCTTCCACCGCCCTGGCAATGGCCTCGTTAAGGACCTCGCGCTCCTGGTCCGAAAACTTCCCAAGCACAAAATCCACCTGCCTGCCCTGCGAAAAATCACTACCTATCCCAAAACGCAACCGCGCATAATTGGTGGTGCTCAAACTCGCTTGAACACTTTTTAACCCGTTATGCCCGCCATCACTTCCCTTCGATTTTAACCGCAACTTCGCCACCGGCAACGCCAAATCATCAGTGATGATCACCACATGCTCCAGTTTGATCTTCTCCACCTGCATCCAATACGACACTGCCTTTCCGCTCAAATTCATGTAAGTGTTCGGCTTCAACAACAACAACTTTCTCCCCTTGTGCGATACCTCACACAGGCTGCCGTGCTTCACAGACTTCCATTCACCATCCAGCTTTTTCCCCAGCGATTCCACCACCTCAAACCCAATGTTGTGTCGAGTGCCCTCGTACTCGTCCCCAATGTTTCCCAATCCAACAATTAAATATTTCACGATGATCCCATAATTAGTTTGTCCCAACCAAGCGGTCGCTGCTCATCCTGCCTGCTCGATACGCAGGAAAAATGGCGCTCAACACCCCCAGAACACTGTTCAACAACAAAATTAAAAACAAATCACTCATCCTTAACTCAACAGGATACGGGATTGAAAACGTGCCCTGCGTGCTCACCCAATGCGTGTTCAACTGCAGCACCACCAAACCCAGACCCAACACCAAACCCACCAATGTTCCCCAAACACTCACCCATACCCCCTCCCAAAATACCACCCATGAAATGGCACTACGCTCCATACCCAAATTTCTAAACAACACAAAATCCTTGCGCTTGTCTATCACCAACAAGGTCAATGCCCCAACCAAATTGAAGGATATCAATAGCAAAACGAACGACAAAATAGCAAACGATATCCACTTCTCTGTGTTGAACATTTTGTACATCAATGGATGCTGCTCCTGCTGATTCTTTACCCCCCAAACACCCTCACCCGCTCCATTCATTACCGAAGCCACTTGCGCTTTAATCAAAGCCACCTCACCCACATTATCTCGAATCGATTCATCCAAACGCAACTCCAATTGCGTAACACCGCGCTCCGATGCCCCAAAAATTCGCTGTGCCTGCTTCAACCCAATCATCACCGTTTGCGTGTTCTGATCTTCCGGCAAAGAGACAATCGCCGAGGGAATAAATTCCTCCATCCCAAAGGCATCCAAATCATGAATACCCGCACCCTTGTTGATAACCATCAACGTGATGGGTTGCTCGATCTTCCCAACCCCCAACTTGTATACCAACCCCTCACTCAATACCGCCATGTCAGAAATTAAATTGGGATTGGCCGCCACTCGATCATCCACAAACCGCGGCACCCCCGCGCTCGACAAAGAATCCAACGTGATACGCTTTTTAAACGCATCATCAACCCCCCAAACCTGACACACCGTTTGCTGATCACCGTACTTCAAAACCGCCTTTCCCACCAAAACCTTCGACACCACCGCAACACCCTTAATTTTCGATAACCGATTCACCACCGAACTACCGCCACCTTCATTCATCGGCAACTCCACCACCACACCCTTTTGGGGTGTAATCAGTAAATCAGGATCTGTTTTCTTGTAGGCCGAAAAAATACTGGTCTCAAACCCGTTTAACGCACTCATCAATACCACCAAAGCCATCGCCCCCACCGAATACCCCAACAAAGAAATGCCCGTGATCAAATTTACCACCGTGGGATTGGCCCTGGAAAAGAAATACCGCCTCGATATGTTGAATGAAAGTTTGATAAACCTCGTTATTGATGCCCCACAAAAATAGGCCCTCCAACCTAGAACTTTGTCAATCAATGGGTTTTGACCCCTCAATCCAACCTTTTATTGGAACAGGGAGTGCACCCAAAGAAAATCGATTACTCCTTCGGCGTGTTGAGCGATTTCAATAAATCCTCCATTTTCGACACATAATCCAGCGTATCGTCTTCGTAAAAATGCACCTCGGGCATCTTCTTCACGCTGTTGCGCAAACGCTGAGCCAACGCATGTCGAATCTCCTTGTTCAAAGTATCCAACTGTGCCATAATTGCCGCGCGATGGGGATTGTTGTACAACGACAAATAAACTTTCACGTGACCCAAATCGGGACTCACATTCACGTTGCTTATCGTCACAAACGCACCGCCCAACCAATCGTTTTTTTTGATGTTGAACAATTCGCTGAGGTCGCGCTGCACCTGTTTGCTAAACTTGTCTTGTCTGAGTCCCATAGTACAAAGATACAACCCTCTTTATCACATCAATGCTCGAACCGCCAAGTCGTATCCCGATAATCCCAACCCACAAATCAAACCCCTGGCCGAGGCAGCCATCAAATCGGTCTTTCTCTCCGTCTCCCGAGAAAAAACATTGGAAATATGCACCAAAATAACCGGCGTTTCAATGGCCTTCAAGGTGTCCGCAATGGCAATGCTCGTATGCGAATACGCCGCCGCATTCAACACAATGCCGTCGCAAGTACCCGATTTCGCCAATCGCTGTAACTCATTGATAATTTCTCCTTCCACATTGCTCTGAAATGCCGTCAATGTCACACCCAACCATCGGGCCTGTAACCCCTGAAAATAATCGTCGAACGACTGCCCGCCGTAAATCTCCGGCTGCCTCGTGCCCAGCAAATTCAAGTTGGGTCCATTCACAATAGCAATGTGCTTCATAACACAAAGGTACATTCCCGAAAGATTTTTCTCAGACTTCGCTCCGAATTCAGGTATTTTGCATCGGAAAATGAACAAACCCACGGTTTTTATCACTGGCGCAACCGGCTTCCTCGGCGCCCACCTTTCATGCCTACTCCTCAAACAAGGATACCGCGTGATTGCCCTGCGCAGAAACCCCCAATCGGAAGGTCTGTTTCCCCACATTCACCAATTTCACCATCTGCCTAACGCCTTCCAACCCCAATGGGTTACGGGCAACATACTGGACATCGACGACCTCTGCGATGCCATCCTAGAAGTAGATGCTGTTTTTCACTGCGCCGCAAAAGTCTCCTTCGAAAGAAAAGACAAAGATGCCCTCATGCAAAACAACGTCATCGGGACCCGCAACGTGGTCAATGCCTGCCTCAAAAACAATATCCCCAAATTGGTATACGCCAGTTCGGTCTCAGCCATCGGCAGAACAGAAAACGAAGCCCCCATCACCGAAAATACCGTTTGGGTTGAGAGCAAATACAACAGTCAGTACGCCATCAGCAAAAACCTCGCTGAACAAGAAGTTTGGCGCGGCCGTGAAGAAGGTTTACAAGTAACCATGGTCAACCCCGGCATCATCCTCGGCTACGGCGATGGCACAAGTGGTTCAAACCAACTCTATCACATGATACGCAAAGGAATGCCGTTCTATCCCATCGGTAGCAATGGATTCGTTGGTGTTGAAGACGTGGCCAAACTCATGCTCCACCTCTACGAAAATAACCTCTGGTCTAACCGCTACCTCTGCGTGGCCGAAAACCTGAAATATCAGCAGCTTTTCAATCAACTATCCGATGCCATGGGCGCAAAACAACCCCATATCGCCCTGCGTGGCACAACCCTTTACCTGACCACATTTTTCAGCAAACTGTTAGAAACACTCAAACTACCATCGCCCATTCCTAGCGATAGCATCACCCCTTCCCTTCAAAACAGCGTGTACCATACCTTACACACGGATCAACTTCAGGGCTTCCAATATACCCCTGTTCGCGCAGTCAACTATTACGCACTTCTGGCGTTGGGGTTGTTGAACAAAGACGCCATCAACCAAAACAATTAATGTACCTTTGCACCAACATGAAGTTCGGTGTTGTCATTTTCCCTGGCTCTAACTGCGACCAAGACCTCATCAAGGTCCTACAAACGTACACAAGTGAACCTGTGCTTAAACTTTGGCACAAAGACACTAACCTGCAAGGTTGTACCCACATTTTTGTGCCCGGCGGGTTCTCCTACGGAGATTACCTGCGTTCTGGTGCCATCGCCAAGTTGTCTCCCATCATGGCCGCCATAGCTGAACACGCCCAAAACGGTGGTTTTGTCCTGGGTATCTGCAATGGTTTCCAGATTCTGTGCGAAAGTGGCTTGCTCCCCGGCGCCCTCCTGCGCAACACCAACATGAAGTTTAACTGCAAAAATGTTCACCTCAAAGCAGGCAACACCCATTTGGTCGCCACCCGTAAAATCGATGCCAACAAGGTGCTTTGTGTGCCCATCGCCCACGGTGAAGGATGTTTCTACTGCGATGAACAAACCTTAGCCGACATTGAAGCGAACGGACAAGTGTTCTTCAGATACTGCGATGCAGACGGAAATATCACCGACGAGGCCAACCCCAACGGGTCCCTCAACAACATCGCCGGCATTTCCAATGCCACCAAAAACGTGTTTGGCATGATGCCACACCCCGAACGCTGCGCCACCGACTACCTGCTCAATACCGACGGGAAGAAAGTGTTCGATAGCATTTTCTAAGTTTCACCGACAACTGTTTGCTGTTGGTCGATGTTCGACCTTTTCACGCTTTTATCCGGCAACAAATTGGGGGTAGGATACGTCTATTGTGTATATCGCCCAAAACCTAAATACAAAAAGCCATGAAAAGCAGCGCAAAATCAAACAGCAAAGGGGTTACTATCAAGAAAATCACTCCCCGACAACACACAGACCGCAGCCTTTCACAACAAGCCGCTGGGGTTTAACAAATTTTCATTTGCGCTCGATTAATCAGCGTACTTTCAATGTGTCGGCATGTGAAGCAACCACCACAGCCTCACCCAACGCACTTTTCTTTTCAATTTACTCACCCTCCTTGAGTCGCTCCGCATTTTCCGCCACTTGCAAGGCGTTCAAAATTTCCTGAATGTCACCGTTCATGATGGCCGACAAATTATACAAAGTCAGACCAATTCGGTGATCTGTAACCCTGCCCTGTGGGTAGTTGTAGGTTCTGACTTTCGCACTTCTATCGCCCGTACTCACCAGCGTTTTCCGTCGCGACGAAATGGCCTCCATGTGCTTGGTGTATTCGATTTCGTAGAGTTTGGTCGCCAACATTTTCATGGCTTTCTCTCGGTTTCCAAGCTGGTTGCGTTCGGTCTGACAAACAACCACCAACCCTGTGGGAATGTGGGTTAACTGAACTTTGGTTTCTACCTTGTTCACATTCTGTCCGCCCGCACCACCACTCCTACTGGTTTCCATTTTTACATCGGCAGGATTCAGTTGAACGTCTACCTCTTCTGCTTCGGGCATAACAACCACACTCACCGCAGATGTATGAATTCTTCCTTGGCTTTCTGTGGCTGGTACCCGCTGCACACGGTGAACTCCGCTTTCGTATTTTAGCACCCCATAGGTTCCGGGGTAAGGCACTTCAAAAATGATTTTGCTGTAACCACCCGCGGTTCCCTCGGTGTCGTCAACCACAGAAATGGGCCAACCCTTGTCGTCGCAGTAACGCTGATACATGCGAAACAAATCTCCAGTGAAAATTCCGGCTTCGTCGCCGCCCGTTCCTGCGCGAATTTCCACAACTGCAGGCTTGGCATCTTCGGGATCTTTGGGTAGCAATTGAATGCGGATTTTCTCTTCGAGTTCCGCTTGCAAGGGCTCCAATTCATCCAACTCTTCCTTGGCCATGTCGCGCAGCTCCTTGTCTTTCTCGTTTTTTAGGATATCACGCGCCTCTACAATGCGGTGGTAGCAATTCTTGTATTCGAAATAGGTCTGTACGATTTCTTCCAGATCGCGGTATTCCTTGTTCAATTTGGTGAACCGTTTCACGTCGCTGGCCACTTCCGGACTGCTCAACAGCAATTCTATTTCTTTAAAATGGGCGTAAACGGCTTCGAGTTTTTCAAGCATGTTGTTGCAAAGATACCGATAGTTTTGGTTCTCTTCTGCGGATTGGTGGAGGGGTGTGTTTGGAAAAGCTTTGGGAAAGTTTGTCTTCGATGTTCGGAAGGATATCGATGTGCCTGCGGTTTTAGGGGTTTTGTGCTTTCGCTGGTTGGTGCGATGGCCACTGCAACAACTGCATTGATTCACCATTGAACACCGCATAGTGACGGCCATGCAACCACTCTCCAAGGTTGATGTATCGCGATTGGTTCACCGACACATCCAATACCAGGTGACGATGTCCGAATACATAGTAATCCGCCGCGTTTGGGGAAGATGTGTGGGCCGATACAAACTGTGCGAGGTGCTCTTTGGAATTACCCAGATATTGATCCTTTTTAGGGTTTTGCGACAGGCGACTTTTTTTACTCAGGGCATGTGCCAGGGCGATGCCCCAATTGGGGTGAATCCATTGAAAAAGTAAGCGAGCGAAGCGAGCGGCGAAAATTTTTTTCAATAATTTGTACGATCGATCACCCGGACCCAACCCATCGCCGTGATGAACGAAGAATTTTTTACCTCTATACTCAAACTCATACTCGTTAGAAATCAACACAACACCACACTCCTTAACCAAATAATCCGAAATCCATAAATCATGGTTTCCAGGAAACAAAAATACACGTATTCCCTGATCTGTCAACTTGGCCACAGCGCCCAAAAACCGAACAAATCCCTTGGGAACACTTTTTTTATACTCAAACCAAAAATCAAACACATCCCCAACCAAGTAAATAGCATCTGCTTGAGGTGCACAATAATTCAACCAATCAACAATGGATTTTTCACGCTCCAAAGAAATCGCTTCATTGGGCATTCCCAAGTGAAAGTCAGAGGCAAAAAATATCTTTTTCGTGGCGGTCAAATTAGAACAAATTTCAAATGTTTAAATACCAGCAAATTGTTTTAACATGCGAACATCGTTCACAAAGAAATCACGGATATCGGCAATCCCATACTTCAACATTGTGATACGATCGATACCCATACCAAAAGCAAATCCTGAACATTCCTCCGGGTCAATGTTACAAGATTTTAAAACATTGGGATGAACCATGCCGCAACCCAATACTTCCAACCAGCCGGTGCCTTTGGTTAAACGACGATTTTCTTCTGTATCCAAACCTGCCCAAATATCCATTTCAGCGCTGGGCTCAGTAAATGGAAAATAGCTCGACCTAAAACGAACCTTAGTGCCTTCACCGAAAAACTGCTGTACGAAATAGTATAAAGTCTGCTTTAAATCCGCAAAACTCACCCCTTTATCAATGTACAACCCTTCTATCTGATGGAAAAAACAATTACTTCTGGCACTTACAGCTTCGTTGCGGTAAACCCGTCCAGGCATAACCAAACGCAAAGGGAAATTTCCCTTTTCCATCTCCCTGATTTGTACCGAGCTCGTATGAGTCCTTAATACATGTCCAGAAATAAAAAAGGTATCCTGCATATCCCTGGCTGGATGATCCTCCGCGAAATTTAAGGCCCCAAAGTTGTGATAATCATCCTCAATCTCAGGTCCTTCAGACACATCAAATCCCAATGAATAGAAAATCTCCAATAACCGATCTTCTACAATTCTCAAAGGATGCAACGCACCCGATTGGAATTGATAAACAGGTAAAGTAACATCTTCGGCGTTATGCTGCTGATCACTCAGGGCTTCTTCCTTTTCTTTTTGCTCTTGATATTTGGATTCAACTTCTCTCTTTAATTGATTCAACACACTTCCCAACGACTTCTTCTCTTCAACTGAACAAGTCTTAAACACTTCAAACAACTCAGTAATGATTCCTTTTTTTGATAGGTAAGCCAAACGAAATTGCTCAGCCTTTTGATTTTCATCAAACACGTAAGCAAGAACCTCTTGATGGATTTGTTGAATCTTTTCTACCATGTTACAAATCTAAACCATTGACGTTGTTTTCTCATCGATGTTATTTCCACCAGCATTCAAACTCATCCACACAAACTTAGTAGTAATAAGATTTAATCATTTAAAAAAGAATATTACGTAGTATATAGTATAGCTATGTGGATTTGCTGATAACTCTCAAAATTTCTGTTTGTAATTTTACAACCAACACATTCATCCACAATATTTTTTATTTAAATCATTGATTTATAATGATATATATTAGATTCTAACAATAGAGTAATGACTGTGGTTAAGTCATTATTTTTAAATAAAAACCCACAATCACAGAGTCTAATATTCTTGAATACCTCATACATTTCAACAGTTTTGTATTTCGATGAGATTACAAATGAGGGGTTTCACGTGAAACCAAAATTATTTTGTTGTTATTCCAGTATTATACAAACTCAATTCTGGTAATATTAACGTATTCTCGAGGTTCTTTTTCACAATCCATGGTTTTAGTGAGGAATAAAAACTCTCTTGTTGCATGTTAATTTCGCTCACAAATAAATCTGAACCATCAATATTTAAAGGTTGTGATAGATCATCGTTTTCCTGGTTTGAATGGATCCAAGAAACCCAACTATATGAACCCTCTGGAAGGATGATTTGTGTTTGTTGTAGTTTGCCGAGTATAAGGATGTAATTGATTTGATTATTAAATACCCTTATGTAAACCGTAGAATCTGTATTGTTTTGAATTGTGTTTTTACTCAGTGCAATAAATGAGTGTTTCACAGTATCATCCTGCGAAGTATGGTAAATGGATGAGTAATTTGAAGTATTAAAACCGTATAAACCCAGCCTGCTGGTGAGTGTATCTTTGTCTAATACCCCATATAGTTTTTTTTCTGCTTGATTAATGATGCGGTTAGAAGTAATGAAAGAATCAATACTCAAATCCGTTTGCACTCGCTTTGATATTGTGCCTGAAAAAAGTAGGGTGTCTTGTTTTAGTTTTAGCGAGTCTGTCAATGATAGCCATTCGTGGGAAATGGGTGAACCAATCAAACAATAGGGGTATTTGGTTTCTGAAAGAAGATAGGCCGATTTATAGGTTTTCTTGGGTGGATATAAAGACACAAACAAGGTATCATTGGGCCTGTTTACGCTGAAGAAAATGTTGTATGATTCGTTGTTTTCGATCTTTTGATTGTTGTCGTTTTCTATAATGACAGTTTCATAAATACCCGATGGCAAACCTTGAAAGTGGTATATATTGTTTTTGTTTGATTTAGGATAGTAAATCAAAGAGTCCCGGAAAATGTATACCCCAAATTTGGATTTTGTTGAGTTGCTAGTTTTGATTTTTATGATAACCTCACCGCTATCACCATTCAAAAGTAGGGAACTGTTTTTGAGCGGATTTTTCTCGTTGAAATCTACCACCCAATTGTCTAAATAGACACAATTGGTGATGGCTGGAACATCAACACGGATTGTATTTCTTTGGGTTTTTACCGTGCTTGCGCTGGGTGTGTTTGATGTTTTAATTTTGGGTGAATAAACCAAAGTACCTACCGTGGTGATGTTTTCATCGAATTGTAGGGTAATTTGGTTTCTGTCCGACTTAAGAGCATTTTCTACCGACAACAAAATGGGTGCTGAAGTATCTTTATCGCCCCCAGAGGGAGGTACTGGGTTGGCACAGGACTGAAAGAGCGCAGCTAATGCTACACACAATCCCAACCCCATGTTGGTGAGATGGGTGAGCTTTGATAAAGTTGGGGTCTCTTTCATTCTATCAACGGCCAAAATAAACCAATAATACCTGAATATCCGCGGGGTTTACACCACTAATTCTACTTGCTTGTCCGAGCGTCTGTGGTTGTATTTTCGTTAGTTTTTCCCTGGCCTCCATGCTGATACTGTTTAGTTTCATATAGTCGAAATTCGCAGGAATCATGATGTCTTCCAGGCGGTGCATCTTATCAGCCAACTCAATTTCTTTGTCGATATATGTTTTGTATTTGATGGAAATACTGGCGCGCTCCCTAGCCAACAAAGGATAGGAACTCAACGCCTCTCCAATGTGTGGAATCGCCAATAGGTGGTCGAGTTCAATTTGCGGACGCAATAATAGTTTGTTTGCGCGTTGTTTTTCGCTGATCGCTGCCACATCAGCAGGTAAGAAATCGGTTACCTCTTTAGGTGTGATGTTGGTTTTGCTCAGAAAATCTATGATTTCATCGGCCTCCTGGTTGATTTGGTGAAGAGCATCCAATCGCCCTTGCGAGGCAAGGCCGATTTCAAAAGCCTTTGGCGTAAGACGCTCATCGGCATTGTCCTGCCGTAGCGATATACGGTATTCGGCCCGCGATGTAAACATGCGATAAGGCTCCTCGGTTCCCTTGTTGATCAAGTCATCGATCAAAACACCAATGTATGCCTCGTGCCTACCCAAAACAAAACAATCTTTCCCCTGAACACGAAGTGCCGCGTTGATTCCAGCCATCAATCCTTGGCATGCCGCCTCTTCATAGCCTGTGGTTCCGTTAATTTGCCCCGCAAAGTATAAACCGCGCAAAGGTTTGGTTTCTAATGTGTTGTTCAATTGCGTGGGTTGGAAGAAGTCGTACTCTATGGCATAACCCGGACGGAAAATCTTGGCATTTTCAAAACCAGGGATCAGCCTCAAAGCCCGGAGTTGGACATCATCAGGCAACGATGTGCTAAAACCATTGACATAGACCTCAACTGTATTCCACCCTTCGGGTTCTACGAAGATTTGATGTCGGTTCCTCTCAGCAAAGCGGTTGATTTTATCTTCAATACTCGGACAGTATCTGGGACCAAGACCCGTGATGCTGCCATTATACATGGGGCTGTCTATAAACCCTTCCCTTAAAACGTCGTGCACAGCTTCGTTGGTGTGGGTGATGTAGCAACTGCGTTGTGTGGATAGGGGTTGGGTAACACTTGAATAACTAAACTTGAAAGGTCCGTCATCTCCGGGTTGCTCCTCCATTTTGCTGTAATCCAACGACCTGCCATCAACACGTGGTGGCGTGCCGGTCTTCATTCTACCCGTGGTGAAACCAGCGTCTACCAATTGCTCTGTAATACCTCCAGAAGCATGTTCGCCCATTCTGCCACCCCCGAAATTTTTGCGCCCAATGTGAATCAAACCATTCAGAAATGTTCCCGTTGTTAGTACAACGGTTTCAGCTTCGAAAACCATACCCATGGTGGTAATTACACCCCTAACCAATTGATTATCAATGATTAAAGACTTTACACTGTCTTGAAAAAAGTCTACATTGGGGTTGCCCTCCAAGGCTAATCGCCATTCTACAGCAAAACGCCAACGATCGCTTTGGGCCCGCGGACTCCACATGGCAACACCCTTACTTCGGTTTAACATCCGAAACTGTATCATGGTCTTGTCGGTGATGATGCCCGACATGCCACCAAGCGCATCTATTTCGCGGACGATTTGTCCCTTTGCAACACCACCCATTGCTGGGTTACAACTCATCTTAGCAATGGTTTCCATATTCATGGTTACCAACAAAACAGAACAACCCATGGTAGCTGCTGCGTGAGTAGCTTCGCAACCAGCATGGCCGGCGCCTACAACAATCACATCATATCTAGTAGTCATGTTGATTTCGTTTCACGTGAAACGCTAGTTCAAAGAGGACCACAAAGATAAGCAAGCCTCTTCTTCTTGTCTCATTTCTTTTGCTTGGTTTGGTGATTTATCCTTAAATCCCAAGAGATGTAACAAGCCATGAGAAACCACCCTCACCAATTCCATTTCTACGCTCTGATGATGAATAATGGCATTTTCTTTCACACGATCAATAGAAATATAAATCTCACCATCCACCCCTTTGGATTGGCCGTCAGACAAATCAAAAGTGATGATGTCTGTGTATGTGTTGTGTTGTAAGTGCTCTACATTAATTGAAAGCAAGTGCTCATCATCAACAACGACATAGGTGAGTTGGTTGATTTTCCAGCCCTTGTTTTTTGCTACCCTGTGAAGCAAAGATCTTAAGTTGTTTCTGGTTTTCTGATCCAAAAACCGTGATTTTCCTAAAAATTGAATGGCGTTCATTGGATGAGTAACAGTGTTCCAGAGTGTCTTGTTTTTTTGTTTCGGTAAGAAGCTTGAACGAGATAGACATACGTTCCTTGTGGAACTATGTCCCCAGACTTGTCTGTACCACCCCAACCAACAAGCGCATCCCCCTGAAATAGGATTTCACCCCAGCGATTGAAAATGGTGAGGGTAGATTCTCCAAGAGAAATGGCAGGGTTGGAAATTTTAAAGACCCGGTTGATTCCAAACGGATTAAAAGCACTGGGTACGAGTGTGGTATCAAATTGACTGCTGTCGAATCCCAAGTAAACCAATTTTTCATTCGAATACAATTCATAGTTTATCGGTAAGACGCCATCAGTACTAAAAATTTTGACACGAAAAGTCTGCCACCCGTAGAGGTTGGTGGGTAGAATAAAGGAACTTCCTTTGCCAGAATATAGTGGGTTCCACGTGAAACCGGTTTTTACTTCCAGGTGATAATCAAAGTCTGTTGTAAGCGATGAATTTGTCCAACCAACATGGCTATTCCAACTCATAACACGTTGATTTTCAGCAAGTAATATTGTTTTGTGTGAAAATGAGGTGTCGTCTTTAATGCCGCAATCATTGGTTCGTATGAGGCGATATTCTCCAACATCTTGCTGTGTCTTTGTGCTGGTGTCTTTGTGTGAAACATTGCCAGCGGTAGAGCTGTTTTGGATGTTCACCCAGGCGCCACCTGCGTATTTTTCTACGGCAAGGGTAGAGGAGGGACCGTCTTTTGTCCAAACCGCATCCAAACGAACAAGGTCATTCCCAATGACGCTCACACCACTGATCAAAGTGATGGGTATAGTGTTGGCTGTTGAAGTGTAGTCAACCACAATGCGGTTGGAAGTACTCGTAACGTTGGCGCCTTGCTTGTGTGCACGAACGATGTAAACGTAGACTTTGTTCAGCTCGTATGTTGCATCAATGAAACTGTAGGTTGAAGGGTTGTTGACCAAATCCGCCATTATGTCACCCAGAAACGACCATTGATTGTCGGTGATACAAAGTCTCCAAACCGCGTATTTTGAAGCTGTCCACCCCACGTATTTGGTGAAGGTGAGCAACGACTTTTTCGCGCACCAAAACTTGGCATCTTTCGATACCAAAAGTTTAATAGGCGAATGATAATTACTTAGTAGACCTCCATTTAAACAACTATCAAAAGCAGCAATTGAAAATGAGTTGTTGCCATTTTTTGGATTGAAAACAGTGGTGTCGAATCGGTAAAATGTAGAAAATGTATCCTTAATCAACGCGTTACCTCCGCCCACAAGTTTGAATAAACTGTAACCCAAAATATCGGGGTCTAAGGGTTTTCTCCACCCGGCAATAACCTTCTGACTTGAAAACTCAACAGAGATGCTATCGGGTTCGAATTGTGAGGGCGCCTTGTTGTCAATAAACACATGATTGGAAACCAATGTGTCTGTTCCATTGCATGCAAAAGAGGTAGAAACATAAACCTCCCAAGCCTTGGTGTTCGGCAACGTGGTGCTGATGCTAAATATGTTCAACAGCGACACTTGTTTCAATAATTTCCAGGGTGAAATTGCATCTTCCCTGCCGTACAAGCGGTGATAGGCAAAACTGCCACATGCGTCAGACGGGGGTGATAAACTTACCGTTAATGTGAAAGTGGGCCTGTCCAAACACGCCCTGTAAATTGTGGCGGGTACGACAACGGCACATAGTTTTGATGTCAAAATCAAAAACAAGCAAAACCAGATATTCCGTTGAAACACCACCAAGATCTGTATTAAGTTTTATCGGTATCACCCGAAAGTACATGTATAAACGATTCCGGATCTAAATAATTGTTGGCCAATACCATAATCTCTTCCGAGGTTACCGCCCAAATGCCAGGAAGTACGGTTGAGTAATAGTCCATGGTTAATCCCCGATACATGGCATGCTGATATTTTCCGCCCATCGCAAACGGACCGTCGAACCCTCCGCGAAATTGACCTGAATAATACTGCTTGATTTTTGTTAACTCGTTATCAGAAAGTAAATTAGACTTCAAATCCGTGAATATTTCGTGAATAACAGCCAACGATTCAACACTGTTTTCGCTTTTTAAATCCCCCGAAATAGTCCAAGTAAAATCGTTGAACGCCGGTTTGAAGTAAGATCCAATGCCATAGGTGAATCCCTTCTCCTCCCGCAAAATTTGCATCAACCGAGAACCAAAATATCCACCTAAAACCAAATTTAACAAGGTTAATCCAAATCGCTCACGCTGATTTGCGGGCTTCACATGCCGGCCCAAATTCACATTCACCTGACTCGTTCCTTCAACCCGATGGTATATGGCTTCCTTCGATTTTCCGGGTGTTCCGGTGAATTCGTGTTGCTCAATTGCTATGATCCGTCCTGGATAGTTCGACAAAATAGTAGAAAAATCATCCAACAAAGCATCGTCCACATCGCCAGAAACAAACAACATCAAACGATCCATGCTGTAGTGTTCAGATTTAAATTGCTGTAAATCTGTACGGTGGATGTTTTCGTAGTCCTCCGGATTTCCATGAATACCCAAAGTGTTGTCGCGCCCGTAAAGGGTTTCAAGAGCGATTCGGCTTGACCAATACTTAGGGGTTTTTTGCTGTCGCTCCAATGAGGCGTACCTAACCATTTTGGCCGATTCCAATTCACGGCCTGGGTAGCTGGCCTGTTCGATGTTTTCAATGGACCACTTGAATGCCTCCAAAATGTTTTTCTTGCTCGCCCGCAACACCACCAAAGAACCCAAATGTCCACACTCTGTGCGATGAGTTGCCCCCAAATAGTCTAGGTATTCTATGACTTCATACTCGCTGCGATTTTCGTTCCCCGAAAACATCAAATCATTGGCCAATCCTGCCACATAAGGTTTTGACTGATGAAATGAACCGGAAGCCCAAAACAATTCAACCCGCACAACCCCAATAGAACAAGGGGTAGAAAGGTGAAGTTGATGTCCCGAGGCCAATGTGATGCCTCGACTTTCAGGCACCTCAAAGGTTTGAATGGTCTGCGTTTCGGGTCGATTTCTAAGGAGGCTCATGATTTTGGGTGGTAGTTAATGACAGACACAATGTTGTGGTTAAGTGTTTTCTCGGCAACCGATAATACATCGCTTAAATAGATGTTTTCTATGATTTCGTTTTCACGGTTGATATCGTCCAGCGATCCAGCATTCTCAAAATAACAAAGTCGCTGAGCCAATTGCATGGGCTGCGTAGCCTCGAACAGCAACTGGGTAGCATACCTGTTTTTTACGCCTTGATAAATTCGTTCAAGCTCCGCACCCCTGCCAATTTCGCTCTGTAACACAGCCAACAAAGCGGCTTCTCCCTGTTGATGCGTTACACCATCATTGAGAATGCCATATATCACAAACAAACCCTCTCCCAAGCCGCGCAAGTAAAAACACTCGGCAGCATTTAGCTGCTGCGTTTCTTTAACCAATTTTAGTTGTAAAGGGGAAACGTCTGAACCACCCAGCATTTCTGCAAACAGTTCCAACGAAATGGATGTGGGGTGTGAGAAAGATGGACCTCTCCATACCAAAAATACAGCGGGATTTGGACTTAAATCCTCTGTTTCGAAAAACCGTCTTTCAGTAATTTCAGCATCGGTTTCATAATGGTTTTTATTTGCCTCTCCTGCTTTGTGGATGTCGCCAAACCACTTCTCCGCAAGTGCTTGTGTTTGCTGTAAATCAATGTTACCCACCACCGAAATTACAGCGTTTTGTGGGGAATAAAATTTGTTGTAAAAATATTGAACGTCTTCAAGCACCGCGTCTTCAATGTGCTTAATATCCAACCCAATCGTTGGCCACCGATACGGGCTGTTTTGGTAAACCACGGAACGAATGTGATGCCACAACATTCCGAATGGGGCGTTGAAACAGCGCTGTTTAAACTCCTCAACAACCACACCCCGTTGTACAGACAATGATTTTTCATCAATCGTTAATGCCCTCATCCGGTCACTCTCGAGCCAAAAGGCAGTTTCCACGTTTTCAGAGGGCATGACCAAATAGTAATTGGTAAATTCATTGTTTGTGAAAGCATTGTTTTGTCCACCCGCCTCCTCAACCTCTTTGTCGAAAACAGGCACATTCTCGCTGCCTGCAAACATTAGATGCTCAAACAAATGTGCAAAACCCGTTTTGGACGAAACCTCGTCGCGAGCCCCAACATTGTAAAGGGTGTTTAGAACAACGGTGGTCCGTGTATTGTCTTGCAAATGAATGACCCTGAGGCCGTTCTTCAGCAAGAATTTGTTGTATAAATGCACAACACAAATTTACCAAATAGATGGGGTGTAAAAAAAACACCCCGCCGGCGATTACCAACAGGGTGTTTAACTGTACAGTGCAGGCTAATTTACTCTCCTGCAGGCTGCAAATCGTCTTCGGTGATTTGTACGGATTTCCCTTTCGCCTCTATCAGAAGGATGTTTTTAACAACCACCTCTGATGTCTCTTTTTTCTGTCCGTCCGCATCCAAATAAGAACGATGTTGCAATCTCCCTTCTACCATGAGTTTGCTTCCTTTTTTCACCATTTTCTCAAATCGGTCGGCCACCGCACCCCAAGCCACCAAACGGTGCCACTGGGTGTTGTTAACCACATCCCCCGACAACAATGTAACGCGTTCATTGGTTGCCAAAGTCAGTTTTGCCAACTTTTTTCCACTCTCAAACTCACGGATTTCTGGATCATAACCCACATTTCCGACTAACCTAACGGAATTCAATAAATTTTTCATAACTCTTCTCTCGTAAATAACTGTATAACAAATAATAAGACTGTGTCGATGTACGCCCATGGCCTTTGGTTGCCATCAACAATACAAAGTTGAGTGTTCACCTTGTTGTTAATCGGAAAGCAATCATTTATAAACGATTATAAACGATTAATATAAACCACTCGTTTTGGGGGATATTCTTAGAATGTTTGTATTGTCTCAAAATCGCTTATGGAAAATCAATACAACACCGTGGGTTGCTGCAGAGAATGTAGCGACAAACTGAAAGGACGGGCCGACAAACTGTTTTGCAATGATGCATGCAGAAGTGCGTTTAACAATAGAAAAAATAAAGAGCAGTTAGACCCCCTAAAATCAATCAATCGCGTATTGGTGAAAAATCGCAAAATCTTAAAAGAAGTGTACGAAACATCGAATGGAAATAATACTGTGTCGATGAGGCGTCTCGAAAACAAAGGATTCCTTTTCAACTTCTTCACCCATACCGAAGAACCCCAAACAGGAAATTGCTATCGATACTGCTACGAATTTGGTTATGCTGAAGCAAAAAACGGTGAACTGATGATTACCAAATACCCCGGCACGTATTTGTAAAACTGCGGTCCCCCGAATTTACACTACCTTTGTAAATTCAAAAGGCATTAGTTATGGCAAAGTCTCCCAAGAATGAACAAGGCAATGGCAAAAAATTCCAGGTTAGACAACCCGGAGAAAAACGCAATCGCAAAATAGACTTTGATAAAACAGAGCCCAAAAAAACCAAATTCTTTGGTGAAACCAATTCGGGTGGCGCGCCATCTCGCCCAGGGGATAAAAAATCGTTCGGAGATCGCAACGAAAAACCCAGCTTTGGCAACCGCTTCGAAAAAAATAATCGCTTCGAAGGTCGCGACGATAATAGAAGAGACAACAATCGCCCAGGATTTTCAAGAGGCGACAAACCATCGTACGGTGCGGATAGACCTGCCCGTAACAACAACCCAAGGTTCGATCGTACGCCTTCGTCCGATGATAATGCCCGCGGTGGATTCAAAAAAAGAAACCCGCGCTTTGCTGAAAAAGGGGGATTTACCGGAGGTGATAAATCGGGTAACCCAAGATTTCCAGGCGATAGAAGTGCGCGCTTTTCAAAAGATGGCGACAATAAAAAACCCTTCAACGATCGCGAAGGCAGGGGTGGATTCGACAAACCAAGGTCATTCGACAAACCGAGATCATTCGACAAATCCAGATTTTCGGATAAGCCGAGGTTCGATAAACCATGGGATAAAGACAACAACCGTGGCGGGTTCAAAAAGCCGTATGATTCCGAAAATAAACACAGTTTCGACAAACCGAGATCGTTCGACAAGCCAAGGTCATTCGATAAGCCGCAGTCATTCGATAAACCCGGATTTTCAGACAAATCCAGATTCGACAAACCGCGTGAGTTTGGACCAAAAAAAGACTTTGGACCGAAACGCGACTTCGAGGAAAAACCCGCACGTAGAAACGAGGAAGATCGACCATCAAAACCCTCTGCCCATTCAGGTACAAAAGGATTGTCGAAATTCAAACCACGGAGTTTCTCCTCAGAATCCGACAGCACACAAGATTTTCAAGAGGTCCAAAAAACTTACGGCATTCCCAAGGCAGAAAAAGCCGATACCCCCAAAGGGTTTAAAGGAAGCAAAAGAGAATTCAACCGCGTTTCTAACAACTTAGAAAAAGGGGCTGAACACGCAAAAAGCAATGAAATTAGACTCAATCGTTACATCGCCAACAGCGGAATTTGTTCTAGACGTGAAGCCGATGAATTGATTTTGCAAGGTCTTGTTCGCGTGAACGGGGAAGTGGTGAATGAATTGGGGACCAAAGTGAAACCTCACGACAACGTAAAAGTAGAAGACCGCAAGGTTATTCCTGAAAAACCGGTATACATCATCATGAACAAACCCAAAGGATACATCACCACAACCGATGATCCCGAATGTAGAAAAACCGTCATGGACCTGATTGATTTGCCTGGAAAAGAACGCATATACCCCATCGGCAGGTTAGACAGAAATACAACAGGCGTTTTGTTACTGACCAACGACGGTGAGATGACGCAAAAGTTGATGCACCCGAGTTTTGAAATCAAAAAGGTGTATCGTGCCACGCTCGACAGAAAACCATCCAAAGAGCACATGTTGCAATTGGTGGAAGGGGTTGAACTGGAAGATGGCATGATGGCGTTTGGGCAGTGTGGTTTTGTTGAAGAAGGAAAAGAAACCGTGTTGGGGATAGAGATCAAAAGTGGGCGTAACCGCATCGTGCGCAGAATGTTTGAGCACTTTGGTTATGAAGTGACCGCTTTGGATCGTGTGTTGTTAGGGGAATTCGACAAAGTGAAGTTAGGCCGTGGAAAATGGCGTTTCCTAACGGAAAAAGAGATGAACTACGTGGATCGTTTGAAACGAACCAAAGCCAAAGCCCCAAAATAGTGAGGTGTGGGCCGAAACGGGCTGTCTAATATTACCGAGGGTCTTTCAACAAAGACTCCGCCTTCATTTGAGACTGTAAAATGCGCCAATGCATGGGCCACAAATTATTGAGTCCGTTGTTTACGGCGTTGGTTGTGCCCAAAGAGAGTCCATTCCATCGCAAACCAACCACGCCTTTCAATTCAGTTTTCTTGGATAAAAATGCCCGTTTTTGATAGGATAGTGCCTCGTCTATGTCGAGATCCAAAGTAGGGTAGGGCACGGTTTTCAGCGACAGCAAATCATATTCAGGATGCACCTTCCATTGGTTTTTGTTGTTTTGACCCACATTGATACCCGTTTGTTTCACGCCAGGTAAAAGGGCGGGCAAATTGGGGTGGTAATCATGCCACAAACCATTTCGAACGGCCATCAAACCATCGGCAAGGTCATACCCCATAAAATCATTTTTGAGGAACGACGGCAGTTGTTTGCTGGGTTTCATTTTCGCCGATTTGGGCAACGACAATCGCTCTTTGTAAGGTTTTCTTAGGATGGCAAAAAAGAATCCTTCGCCCAGGGTTTGGTTGGGCAACATGCGATATTTCCCCGGCTCCAGTTCGAAAATTCCCAGCGCGGCGGGGAAATCAAATTCCATAATTTCGGCGCCCAAGGTCTCAACAATGTGGTTGATATTGTCTTCGTTTTCTGAGCGGTTGTACGTGCAAGTACTGTAGACCATGATGCCCCCTTCTGCTAAACTTGGCCAGATATCGTGGGCGATGCGCTGCTGTCGGAGTGTGCAAAGCGTCACATTTTCTTCACTCCACTCACTCACGGCGTCGGGGGTTTTGCGGAACATTCCTTCACCGCTGCAAGGCATATCTGCAATCACGAGTTGGAACAATCCTTTGAGGTTGCTGCCAAGAATTTTGGCATCAGCGGAAGTTACTACGTGATTTCCCTGTCCCCATTTGCACAGATTTTCTATCAAAGTTCCGGTTCTTCCTGCGATTACTTCGTTGGCAATGAGCAGGTCGCCGGGTCTGAGGTGCGATGCCGTATGGGTGCTTTTACCTCCGGGCGATGCGCAGAGATCCAGCACGATGGCTCCGGGATCAAAATTGAGGAGTAGGCGTTTTACCAGTTCCCCAATGACCATACTGTTGGCTTCTTGCACATAGTAAGACCCGGCGTGAAACGCCGGGTCGGCCGTGAAAATCGGCCGTGAACGCAATACAAACCCATCCCCGCAATGTGGAATTGAATCGCCGAGAATACCTTCCCCAAACTGCTGCTCCGTTATGCCCTTTGTTCGATTTAAACGGATGCTAACCTTCGGATTTTCATGCAACGATGTTAATAGGTCCTGGGATATTTCCCCAGGCAGTGTTTCATGTATTTGAGAGACAAACCCCTCGGGCAGTGTTAAACTCATGTGTTTGCTGAATTAAACCACAGGGTTTCACCTTTAACCCGGGTGTTTGATGGATAATTTTCTTTGAATAACAAGCCCGTGCCCAATCCTTGCGGCAAGGTGGGTTGATATTGAGATACCCATTGCGCGATAATGGCCAAACCGACATTTCCTTCCAAAGCGCTGGTGCTCCACCAACCAATCTGTTGCTTGGCTGCTTCTTCAATCCACAAATCGGCCATGTCTGTCCCTCCCAACAAAGTAGGTTTTAATATGATGTATTTGGGCTTGGCCCATGTTAAGAGATGACGTCCGCTTTTTCCCATTACCCCGTCTTTGTTGGGGTGAAGTCCTATTAAAGACTCATCAAGGGCTACATCAATCGCACTGTATCGGCATATTTTATCAAGTTCATTACAAAGAACATTCACCGGCTGCTCTATAGAGTGAATCTGAAAACGCGAAAGTTCTTTGATTTGCTCTAATGCCAAGTCATCAGAAAAACCACCATTGGCATCTACCCTCAGTTCCAAAGAGAAAGCAGAATAGTCTTTTCGTATGCGCTCGATTAACCGGCATTCTTCGTCGAAATCCAACGCCCCAACTTTGATTTTGATGCACTTAAAACCCGCTTCAATCTTGGACATGGCCTCCTGGTACATTGCTTCTGCGCCGTTCATCCAAACCAACCCATTGATCACCATTCCTTTTTTTCCTTGGGTAAAGGAGTTTTCATTCCAATATACCGATGCCCCAGTTTCTTCGGTGATGCGTGACGCCTGTCGCTGTAAATTCTTCCAAGCCGAATGCAAAGCAAATCGCAAACTGGGCAATGAATCATGGGTGCCTGGCTCCCAAGCAGCAAGCAGATCGATCAATTGATTTTCTGTGATTTCCTCCTCCAACAAAGGACTCAAAACAGCCGCCAAATCTACTTTTCCATCAATGCTTAAATTGGGTAAGGGCGCTGCCTCTCCCAACCCGCAATACTTTCCAGTGTGTAGCGAAAGCAACAAACTGGATTTTTCCATGTATTCTCCCCGACTTGTTTTCGCCGGTTTTAAAAATTCCATAGTTTTGGTTTGGAGTTCTATGCGCATGGGTTTAGTCTCTGTCTGGACCCAAAAAATCGATAATCAAAAAAGTCAATGCCGCATACAAAACAACCATGGCCAAAATGGTGAGCGATAGTTTTTTCAACTGTCCGTTCAGGGTATCACGATCACCGGGTTTGGCCGATTTTACACTTTGGTAATGACTTGAAAGTTGGATGAATATCGGAGAGAAAACCCCCAGTAAAAAGAATGTTTGTGAACCCCAGAAGTTGGGCCATTCAAAATATCGTTTTTCAAATGTCAACAGAGAAGTAGTTATAAGTGCCCCACCCACCAACAACAGCAACCGATGGTAGAACAATGTTTTTGCCTCACCCAAACGAACGGCCAAAGTCTTTTTGCCCATGTCTGCATCCGAAATCAAATCGCGATAGTTGTTCACGTTCAAAACACCCGCGCTCAACAAACCCATCCCAACACCTGCCATGACAAAAACATCCAAGTATTTGCTTGATGCGGCATCATAGAAAAAACCATTCAGCAATCCCATACCCATCACCGGAACAATCCCGAAAAACAAGACAACAGACAAATCGCCCAAACCCCAATAGCCATAGGCGTTTTTGCCCAGTGTGTACCCCAAAGCGGCAAGGATTGCCAACAACCCAACAGCCAACAAATACCACCCTGATTCAGACTGAAAAAGCCCTGAAATATAAATCAATCCCAAACCGCAAATCAAGGCCAGTCCGCCAATGAGCCACAGCGCACGTTTCATGGCAGACGCTGTGATTTGACCAGAGGCCAATGCCCGGTCTGTTCGCTTGGCCACTACATCCGTACCCTTGGAAAAATCACCCAGATCGTTCGCGTAATTGCTCAATACTTGTAAAAGCGTGGCGGTAATTATAGCCAAAAGCAAAAGAATCCATGGCGAAATGGTATTCTCCGGAGATTGGTGGGGCAGGGAAGACAATCCTTCAAAGCAGAGGTGTGAAACGGCGGCCCCGAGCAAAATCCCAGATAGCGCCAAAGGCAATGTACGGAGGCGTGCAGCTTGAATCCACGGGTTCATAGTGCGAAGATACATCAACCGAACTTAGGCGGCTGAAATTCACCACATCAAATGCCTCTGTGTAGCAAGTAAAATGGGGTATTTTCAGGTCCGAATTTTTGGTAAAAAGCGGCAACACTTGGAATGCTGCTGCCTTCGAAATCAAAAAAACAACGATTGCCCACGTGCATTTGAATGGCGGCATCAATGATTCCGTGCATAATTCCTAATGGTTTGCCAGATTCTGTGGGACCGGCACAAACATAATGCAGATGGTTACAGGACAGGTCCTTTTCCTTTGGCAAGCCCAACAAAATGGCCGCACCAAGCAACTGCTTGCTTTCTGTGTTCTTTGCGCTTAAAGTGTAGGCCGCGCCATATTTCGATTGTAAAAGTGTACAAGCCGAAATGAAATTTTCATAGTCTTGGCTAGTTACATGCTCGTTGGCCTCGCCCCAAGCGTCGCGATATACCCCTACCACGTCTGCGATTGTTAAATCGTTAACAGTGTATTCGATGGGCAACTTGCTTAGCGCGGAGAGATTTTTCCGGCAATCTTTGTTGTAGGTTGGTGGCTCCGATAGAGGGAGAACAAAGTTGGTTTTTGATGCCAAAGCGATGGTTTTACCCCCGTCGAAATACGGATTCAATTGAAGTTGAACCCGAAGAAATTTTTTTGGAATCGCAGCGATAAAATCCTGAGTTGTAAGGGTTTGGTTTGAGCCAAAGGCACCCAATTGTTGACAAAACTTAGGTTGAACAACATAGGTAAATCCCCATTTGGTTTTTAACGGTAGCGGAAATACCGCCTCGTAGTTGCCACAAATCAATGCAGCCCAATGACCGCCACAAAGGGCATCCAAATAATCGGAAAGCGCGTAAACCAATGGAACCCGTGACCTAAAAATGGCGGCATCCCATAACTGGGTGTCGATGTCTTTGCGATATACCAGCGCGATTTTCATTGTAAGAGTTTGGGCTCGCTTACGGGGTTAACGGTTTTGACCATGAAACGATCACGTTTTTCCAACCCTTCCATGGGTGGCTATCAGAGACAGATTCGTTGTGAAAGATGAAACAAAACACACCACCCCATGATGAAACAGTTTGTTTAAGTAACAAGCCTAAAGAAATTGACTGGTCATGAGATAAGTTTAAATAATTTTTACACGTAACGTCCATGATGCAGAAGGGAACGACCCTCAAAGGAGTGGATTTTTCTGCGATAAGGTCATACCAAAGAAAAGGAACAGCTGTTCCCGCCCGAAATCCAACAGCATCAGGATATCCCATGCTCCAGTCGGTCTGAATTCCCAACTGCAGCAGTAATTGATATGATTGGGGCAAATGCATATGAATAAAATGGAAACGGCTGTGTTTCGGTGCATCGCCAATGATTGTAGAAAAGGTCTGTTTTTCTTCTTCCCAGGCAGTTATGGTTTTCATGGCATTGCTTTTTTCTTGCCACGATGGATGAAGCCCTACCCAATGTGTATCGAAGGTAACCTGTTTTTTGATT
>VGFS01000001.1 GCA_016868785.1 Bacteroidota bacterium | reverse complement strand
TGCGTTTTTGTGCGATAGCCTTTATTTGTGCGGCATCACGGCGAAACCGCCACATCGCGACATTACCAAAACGGCGATTGGCGCAGAGAATTCAGTGAATTGGATTTATAGTCAATCAGCGATGGACGTAGTACTGAGTTTGAAAGAGCAGGGGTTTTTGGTGTACGCCGTTGAGCAAACCAGTGATTCGGTGATGTTGCAAAACATGCAGTTCAATCAAACACCGGTAGCCTTTGTGTTTGGCAATGAGATCGATGGTGTTGATGAAGCGGTTATCAAGGCCTGTGATGGGGTCATTGAAATACCCCAACTGGGGACGAAACACTCGTTCAATATCTCGGTTTCTTGTGGCATGCTGCTCTGGGAATACGCCAGAACCCGGGTTTAAAGCTGATTTACATGAGACATTACGGTTGCGATAACCCCTTGTTTTCCTTCAAGCCTTTGTTGGGTGTGGTATGTGTTATGGCGGTGGCTTTACTCACGAACTGTGTTGGTGAGGGTTCTGATGAAGGGCCTATCAATGCTGAAGCTGAGTCTCGAGAGCAAAATGATTCATCGTTAATTGTCGATGAATTTGGAAGCAGGTTTGAATCAGAGAAGTATTTGTGCTTGATTGCCTATTCCAGTGAATGTCCGGTAGCCAAGAATTACATCAAAACCATCAAGGATCTTTATGAGGATTACGGCAAGCAAGTGACATTTTGTTTGCTAGATCCAGGTGTTGGGACCAAATCCATCTCGGGGATGAATGGTCTTCTTTTTCGCGATCCTACACACATAATCTGTAAACGGTATGGATTGACGGTTTATCCGGAGGTGGTATTGGCGAACTGTTTGACCCGTGAAATATTATATCAAGGAAAAATTGATGACCGGGCTGTTTCGTTGGGCGTGGTGAAACATCATGCCCAAAACAATTACTTGAGCGAAGCCATCGCTCAGTTGTTGGAAGATGGAGAAGTTAGGGTAAAAAATACCCAAGCAGTGGGTTGTTTTATTGGGGGTAATCAAGCCAATTTGAATTTTTAATATGAAAACCAATCGTTTGTATATCATTGTTTTGATAATGTTTGTTTCAATCATTGGTTGCGGTGATGGAGGGGATAGCAAATCCGTGCCTACCAAACCCACGTTTGCGGAGCATATTGCGCCAATTTTGTCCAAGAATTGTTTGCCTTGTCACCGTGAAAATGGTGCTGCACCGTTCTCTTTGGAAAAATTTGAATCGGTACAAAAACGAGCGAAAACCATTGCGAAAGTTACACTCAATCGGTACATGCCCCCTTGGCCAGCTGATCCCAACTACACGCATTTTGTGGGAGAAAAGGTATTGACAGAGGTGGAAATTGCGACCATTCAACGATGGGTAGAACAGGGGGCGATAGAGGGCAGTGGCCCATACGTTTATCAAGCACCAAACACCCACCGCAGCAATATTCGGAAGCCAGATTTTGTTGTTCCGTTCGATTCAGTATCTTTAAGAGAAGGGGATCTCGATCGGTTTTTCATCAGCAAAGCAATGGTGCGGTTGGACAGAAAACGGTATATCTCGGCGTTGGAGTTGGTGCCCTCGCGTGCGGGTCTGATTCACCACGCAAACGGACATTTATTGCTTTATGCCGATGGTTCTAAACTCGAACCCAGCAGGGCGGTTGGTAAAATAGAAACCTCCAATTCAACGGATTTGAACTTGATTGAACAGCTTCGGTTACTACCCAAGGATGGACCTCTTCCCAGTAGGATTCATTCGGCATTTAACTATTTGCCGGGGGTTGAAGGGATCGAATATCCTGCGGGAATCGGTGTTTACGAGGTGCCGCGCAACTTTGCTGCGGTCATGAATGATGTGCATTACGGTCCGTCCGACACCAACATCACCGACAAACCCGTTTTGAATGTCTTTTTCACGGATGTGGCTCCCAAACGCGCAACCGGCGAGTTGATGCTGGGTACCAATGGCGTGAGTAAGATCGTTCCGCCTTTGGTGGTTCCTGCCAATAAGGTAACAAAGCATGTAACCCGATATACCATCGATGCAGACATCTCTGTACTTACAATCAATCCCCATTTGCATCAACTTGGGAAGTCGTTTTGGGCATTTGCCATCAAGCCCAATGGCGATACCATTCCATTGATTCGTATTCCACGATGGAATTTTAATTGGCAGTATTTTTATACGTTCAAGCAGATGGTCAAGATACCTGCAGGCGCTGAAATCGTGGCGATTGCCGAGTTCGATAACACAGCAAACAACCCCTACAATCCCAACCACCCACCCAAATTGGTGTCGGAACGATGGGACTACGGCGGAGCGAGCATGCGGGCGTCGGACGAAATGTTTCAGTTTATCCTCACATACACAGTGTACCAAAAAGGCGATGAGCACATATCTTTGGAAAGGAAAAAGTAAACGATGAAGAATTCAGTAGGCGAGGCAAATGGGTTTGTTGTATCAGAGGTGTTACAAACAGACAAGGTGTTGGATTTTCACCGAGTGATGGACTTGGTATATGCCAATGATCCCGACTTTATTTATCCCTTAGAGAGTGATGTAGAGGGGATTTTTGATCCGCAAAAGAACAAGTCGTTCCTGAACGGCACTGCCCGTAGGTGGGTGATTTACGATTCGGCAGGCCTGCCGGCCGGCCGAATCGCTGCCTTCTATACCCAAAAACCCAAATCAGGTAAAAGAGGGGGCATCGGATTTTTTGAATGCATAGATGATCGCAATATGGCGATGGAATTATGGGATATCGCTGAAAGATGGTTAATAGAAGAAGCTTGCCTCAGCATTGATGCCCCAATTAACTTTGGCGATCGTGATAGTTTTTGGGGACTTTTGATATCCTCTCAAAATCAGGTGTCGTACCGAGAAAGTTACAACCCTCCCTATTACCGTAATTGGATTGAAGAACGAGGTTATAAATTGGAAATCGAACAGAATACCTACGATATCACACACAACACATTCAACTATGATAGATTCAGTAAGATTGCAGACCGAGTTATGAGTAAGGAGAATTATCGATTTGTTCAACTTGAATACGGAAACATGGAGAAATATTCGGCTGATTTCGTGAGGATATACAACGAGGCATGGGCTTTTCATGAGGACTTTGAATCATTGTCACCGGAGGTGCTCAACAAAAGATTCACGGAAGTTAAACCAGCAATGCCGCCTGAATTTGCAATTTTTGCTTATGACAATGATCGGCCCATTGGGTTCTTCATTGCCATTCTCGAAATCAACCAAGTTTTTCGCCGTTTCAAGGGTAAAATGGGGTTGTGGCAAAAACTACAATTTTTATGGTTCCGCAAATCAATCAATAAAGCCAAAGGGATTGTTTTTGGCGTGGTGCCAGATTATCAGAATTTGGGCATAGAAACTGGGTTAATCATGAAGTTTTACCAAGGAATCCACAGCAATAAAACCGTTGATAGTATGGAGCTGGCTTGGATTGGCGATTTCAATCCAAAGATGATCAGTATGTTAGAGAGTCTAGGTGCCACAAAGACAAAAATTCACCATACGTATCGAAAAGAAATTTCTTAAAAACATTTGATTTTCCGGTGTAGAGATGTATTTTTGCACCTCCTTAAACGAAAGAAAAAAGGAAATGATTCCGTAGCTCAGTTGGTAGAGCAATACACTTTTAATGTATGGGTCCTGGGTTCGAGTCCCAGCGGGATCACAACCAAAGCCCTCAATATGAGGTTTTTTTTTTTTTATGTTATTACCCGATTTCGCTAGCGGAGTATAGGGATCTCGATGATCTGAGCCATTACAATGCCCAAGACGATCGCAAATACAATGGTGACACTTCCAGCCATCGTTTCTCCGTAAACCAGTCCAAAACGGTCAAAAAGCCCCAATTTCACCAACACATTATCGGCCCAGCACCAACAAAATGGCCAAGGCCCGCAATAGGTCTAATGATATCTTTGGCGATAGCCCAAGGGTTCGTTTTCCGTCTGTGCCTTTTACGGGGGGTAAAGCACTCATTGAGCCAAAAATAAGGACTTAACGGCCTGGTCCGCCCATTCCCGGCATTCCATGGCCTGGCATACCTGGAGGCGGCATCCCGCCACTTGGGTAGAGTTCACTTTAGAAGAGGAAGGCCGGGGAACATCATCTTCATTTCTTTGCCATCTTCGCCCTTGCCATTGAATTTGCGCAATTTGTAGCTGAATGTCAACATCACATACCTCGTTAGTACCGTTGTTTTCACGTCTTCGTAGTAGGTCTGCGTCACGTTTCGCTGGATGCTGCGGTTTTGGTTCAAGATATCATAAGCTGTTAACCGCAACTCAGAGGCCTTGTTTTTGCCAAATTTGTAGCCCAATCCCGCGTTCCATAGGTAGTAAGATTGGTTAAATGCGGCAGACAATCCCCGGAAGGCTTGATAGGTGATGTCTGAATTGATGACCCAACTTTTGGTGGGCATGTAGTTCAATACAAACTGACTGTTGTAACTCACGTAGGTTTGATCGTTCGCTTTTTGTAACGTATTGATCACCTTGCTATAGCTGCCATTTCCCGTAATGCGGAAATCCAAACGCTCAGAAATGTTGCTACCCATCACAAGTCCAACATTCATGGAAGGGTTTTTCGCTTGGTTAATCATGGGTTTGCCGTTGCCAATCTGAATCATGCTGGGAATGTTGTTGGTTGATAATCCGCCCGTTGCGTTCACATTGAACTTTTTGATGGTTTTTCCCCATGAACCAAATAGCCGCAAACTGTAATATCCATTCAAGTTGATGGGGATGGTCATTTGGGCCCCTGGGGTTAAACGAATACTGTCGATGCGATTACCCGTGCCCATCAAATTTGTGGCAGAACCACCGCCGTAAAATGCAGAATCCAACCTAATCCAGCCGGCTTCTCTGCCGCCCAATACTGATTTGCTGCTGATGTAGTTGTTGCTTTGCTGGGCATTGATCATCCAGAAAACGTTTTTGCCGGATTCAGGCACCACCGAGAAAAACCTCAGAAACAAGCTATGCTGATAATCCTGTACCAAATTCGGATTCCCTGTACTCAATTGCATGGTGTTGTTGTTGTTGATCACCGGCTGCAGTTGGTCAATGGAGGGCGCATTGTTGGATGTGCTGTAATTCAGGCGCAAATTTCGCTTCATCCCCAAGTTGTACCTCGCCTGCAAATACGGTAGCACCGATTTGAATTGCCTGTCCAGCTCACTGTTTCGCGGCATACTTTGCGATCCATCTAGGATGGCCAATTGTCCGTCTATACCCGTGGTAACATTCCATTTGTAGGTTTGATATCGATAGCTTACCCCGGCCTTCTGTTGGGTGTATCCGTTCACAAATTGACTCGAGAATAGGGTGTCGAGCAGTGAATAACCCAAACTCGCGGCATCTTTCAAATACGCCAGACGGTCGTTGTTGTTTTGGTTGATGTTGGTAGATATACTGGCTGCCAAAAAGTGATTGGTGTCAAGCGCCTCGGTGAATGTGATGTTTCCACTAAATGTGCGGGTTTGCTTGAGGATGTCAGTGCGCTGGTCGCGACTATTGATCACCATCAAACCATTGGTGTCGACGGTTACTTGGTTTTTGAAGTTCAGGTTTGTGAGGCCCGATTGTCCGTTAATCCCCGGATTTGCCTCCATCGAAAAGGTTCTGCCCTTTTTGGCAAATGCATGTCGATACAAGAAACTGCTAGACGCACGATACCCATCAGTATTGGTTTGGGTGTTATTGAGCAAATCAGACACCGGCGACAACACACTGTTATAAGTTACCCTACCATAAGTTACCGCGCTGATGGGACTGTTGCTGTTGTTTTGCTGAATCGATACGCGGGGTTCTATCAACAGGGTATTGGTTGAGTCGAGTTTGATGTTGAACCGACCGTTGAGTCGGTGGTTGATGTTTTTCGTGCTGCTGGGGTTGGTTTCTACGTAATTGAAGGCACCCATTTTTGGATCCCCGCCAACGTAAAATCTATTGGTTTCTGTGCGATTGTCGTTGTCTGAGCTATTGAGAAAATAACTGCCACTGAATTCTATATTTTTACCCCATTGGTTGCTGTAATTGATTCCAATGGCTCGGGTAGTGGTTATGCCGTTTTGACTGCCAGTGAAAAAATTGGCGCCGCCGCCCATACCACCCATAGACATGCCGCCCATACCGCCTCTACCGCCGCCCATGCTACCAACGATGTCTTCAAATGAGAAGTTCTGTTCGTTGATGTTGTTGATTTGACTCAAAAAGGTCAGGCGGCGATTTCCTTTGAAGGTATTCACCGTGAGTCCCGCCTTGTTCTTCAACAAATCCCCTGTACCGTCTATCGATTGTCCCAATCCCGAATAGAATCGACCGAAAACCCCATTCCTAAACTGGGATTTGGTCACAATGTTCATGGTTTTGGTGGTGTTGCCATCATCGATGCCGGAAAACAAACTTTGTTCTGATTTGGCATCAAAGATTTGAATTTTACCAACCACTTCGGCGGGTAAATTTTTTAACGCTGCGTTGGGATCCTCCCCGAAAAAGGGCTTTCCATCAACCAATACCTTTTTTACTTGTTCGCCTTGAGCCTGAATTTGACCATTGGATGAAGTTACACCCGGCATTTTGCTTACCAAATCCTCGGCTGAAGCATCAGGATTCACTTTAAAACTGGATGCGTTCATTTCGGTGGTATCGCCCTTGATCGTCACGGCCTGCACCTTTACCACGGCCGCCTCCATGGGTATCATTTCATTCACCAACCACAATTTGGGGAATTCTAAATTGATTTCACCTGGGGAATTGGCGAGCGGATTTGAGACCAATTCATGCAAATTGATCCACTTCTGATCATGCGTGCCGTTGGGATGTGTGGCCAACAACAAAAAGGTGAACTTCTTACTCTTCGTATTGCGGATTTCTTTACCTATGGCGCCAAAATCCATGGGATTTTGGGGGTCCATGAACTGACGGACAGAGAATCGCAAAGCATAATTGCCCAACGAATCGGTCTCTGCAAGACCGTTGTTGGCAAACAATCTGTCGCCCTCCACCATACGACGTGTCATGGCGCGAAATTGCATTTTAGACGCGTCCGAAACGTTGCCATTGGCCAATACAGTCAGGGTTTTTCCAATAGTGTTTGTGTCGTTGGGGATCCATAATGAAATGCTAGCGCCTGTCACCGCCTTGGCAGACCCGTCCGCTTGCAAAGAAAAGCAGCTGCCTTTGGCTTTGACGCGAAATCCAAGGCCCTCTCTTTGTCCGGGTCCTGGGCCATTTCCGCCTGCTTCCCCAATGTTTTCAGCGCCATTGACACGTCGTCTTTCAAATTCTTGCGCTTGTGTAGGGTTGCACACGGCGAATGCAAGTGCTATTATTAGGATGGAGGGGTGGGCTATATGGCGGAACGACATAAATCGCAAATATCGCCAAATTACCTCGATAAAATGCGGGAATATGCTATTGGACGCGCAATAATCGACCAACGGCGATGTTGTTGCTCCTCAGTCCATTGAGACGCTTTAATTGGTCAACCGTTAGTCCGTAATTTTTGGAAATCGAATACAAAGTTTCACCAGTTTTTACCTTGTGATAGGCCACTTTGGGTTTGGCTGGTTTAACCGTGGATGGCAATACTTTGGGCGATGCGCTTTCTGCTGTATCCACTGTTTTGGTTGGTAGGGTTTGATTGATGTTTACCGCGGGTGAAACCCCTTCTGCATCGGCGCTGTCTTTCATTTCGATGGTTTGAATGGGGTCTGACTTGGTAGCAATAGACAGTTTTCCCACCTTTAATCGCGTTCCAGCCGAGATGTTGTAGTTGCGCAAGTGATTCCATTCTTTCAATTGGGCGGTGGTAATACCATAGCGCAGCGCGATGCGATAGGCCGTTTCACCGCGTCTCACCACATGATAACGCCACACTTCTGTAACCACCACATTTTTCGATAGCGTATCGCGCGTTCTAAATGCCAAACGCTTGCTGCTGTCCTCTGCCATTACAAAATGCCGATAGCCATTGTTGTAGCGTTCTGTTGTATTGTTCCAAGCCGATGCGTACAGTTTTCCTTTTAAGACATTGCCCGATGTTTGAAGATGCAGCCCATCGACCATGAAAAGTTGAAAATCTGCCCAGTATTGCGCCGAATATTTGCCACCAGCTACGCGGTACCAATCGTAATAGGCCACTTTTTCCGTTTTACACAAAGAGATGATGGCCTTTTCGTATTTCTCAAAAGCGTTGAGCGTGCGACCGCCCCGAATGCCATCTTGCGGTATCACCACAACGATCTTGGTAGAAGGCAACGCCTCTTTGATGAGTTGAATGCTGCGTTTAATGGGCTCTAAGTACACCGACTCCGATTCATTGCTCCGATAGATGTCGTGGGCGCCAAAATCGAGCATTACAACATTGGGCGATAACAAGGACAATTGCTGTTTCAATAGGGCCAAACGATTGAATTGACTGTACCCGCAGCCCCGCAGTCCTATGCTATGCAAATTCCCTTGTCGACTGTTGGTGAGAGATACTCCGTAAATCGTGAACGACTTTTGGGTTGATATCACTTGTTTGAATTGAATCAATACTTCCTTGGTGCCAACGGGAAGGGCGAATTCTAAGTAGGGTGAATTTCTGTATGTGATAGACGCTGGAAATACCTTTTTCGATAGTAGGATGGGAGAGCCGTCGGCTTTTTTACCGCCCAAACAAGAAATGACTACATCGAACTGTTGCTCGCTCCGCTCGCAATACAAGGCAAAACGATCGACGTGCTTAACATAAGCCGCCGGGATGGATATGCTCAAGGTGGATTTCCAATCACCCGTTCTTGCTGCATATCCCGTAACCCCCGAAACCAACAGCGGATTGTTTTCAATGGGCGCTGCGTAGAGCCAGTCTCCCGTATGTTTGGTATCAACCTCCGACCCCAAGGCATAATTGTTCAAACACCCCGGAAAAAACAACCCGGGGCCCCTGCTGTTACCAAACCAAGCATCGCCCAAAACGGATGCAACATCGCTCACCAACTCATCCCCTATATGTAATACATTGTAACCGGCTGTATTGCGCAAGGTATACTGTTCAGACAAACTACCAATCAGGGTTGCCGAGTGGGCCTGAAATAAGTTGACAGTGGTATCTAAAAAGGAAAGTTCTTTGATGTTGGGCAGCTCATTGTCTGCCGCAAAAGAGGTTGAATTACCAGTCTGGGCTGAAGCAATTCCTGTGTACAGCGAAAATGCCCAAAATATCCAGCCCAATTTTTTCATGGTTTCCCAGATTAAGCTTGCTCCAAGGCGGCTTTTACCAACGCATTGGCTGTTTTAGGATCCGCCTTTCCTTGTGAACGCTTCATGACTTCACCCACAAACAAACCCAACAATCCTAATTTCCCAGCGCGGTATTCTGCGACTTTGTCAGGGAAATTGGCCAACACTTCCTGGACCAAACCATCGATGAATGAACTGTCGGTGATGTTCGCCAATCCCAAAGAAGCAACCAATTCCTCGGGGGTAGAGGTTGGATTTTGGGTGAGGGCGGGGAAGAGCTGTTGTGAGGCGGCGGTGTGACTGATTTTGTTGGATTCAATCAATTCGATGATGCCCGCGATTTGGCCTGGTGAAAGACAAAAATCCTCCATGCCCAAAGCATTTTCGTTGAGGTATCCGCGGATCGGGCCAGCGATCCAGTTCGAAACCTGTTTGTATTTGGGGGCATGTTTCACCACTTCCTCAAAATACAAGGCACTTTGCTTATCGTCTACAAGAACCGAAGCATCGTAATCACTCAATCCGTATTGTTCGGTGAAACGAGCGTACAAGGTGGATGGCAATTCGGGCATTGTCGCGCGCACTTGCGCCAAATAGTCTTCAGTGACGATGGTGGGTGGCAAATCGGGCTCTGGGAAATACCGGTAATCGTTTACCGCTTCCTTTTTTCGCATGCTGAAAGTAGATCCGTTCAATCCATTGAATCCACGGGTTTCCCCGTCAACTGTTCCACCGGCGTTGATGAGTTCGGTCTGACGTTTGATTTCAAAGTCGATGGCTCTCTTCACGTTCGAAATAGAGTTCATGTTTTTGACCTCTACTTTGGTTCCAAAAGTTGTGGAACCTACGGGCATTACAGAGATGTTGGCATCGCATCGCAAACTGCCTTCTTCCATGTTTCCATCGCAAATGTCGAGGTAGCGCACCAGTCTCCGGATTTCTGTGACAAATGCATAGGCTTCGTCGCCCGTTTTGATATCTGGCTCGGTTACTACTTCAATCAAGGCCGTTCCCGCACGATTGTAATCGACCAACGTATCATTCAAATCTTGGTCGTGCATGCTTTTGCCCGTGTCCTCTTCCATGTGGATTCGGGTTAGGCGGATGTCTTTGGTGGTGCCATCACCCAATTTGATCTTCACCGCGCCGTTGTTACAAAGGGGCGTGTCGAACTGAGTGATTTGATACCCTTTGGGCAAGTCGGCGTAGAAATAGTTTTTTCTCGCATAGCGATTTACCCTGCGTATGTCGCAGTTTAAGGCCAAGCCCATTTTGATGGCGTTATCGATGGCTGCTTGGTTGTGACGCGGCAATGTACCTGGATGTCCCAAACTGATGGGACTCACCTGTGTATTGGGTAAAGCGCCATATTCCGTACTGTCTGCAGAGAATGCTTTGCTTTTGGTTTGCAATTGCACGTGGATTTCCAAACCGATTACCGCCTCAAATTGTGTTTCCATACTTAGGTTCTACAAAGATAGCAAAACCTCATTGTGAATGGGGAGCGTGTTTTCCACCGAAATCGGTGTTACCTTTGACGAAGGCAGTCCGTTCTATCGATTCGTAAAAGCGAATAGGAAAGTCCGGGCAACACGGGGTACCGCACTTCCTAACGGGAAGGCGTTTTGAATTTCGGTTCAAGACGACAGAAAGTGTCGCAGAAAGCTAAACCGCCACTTTCGGGTGGTAAGGGTGAAAAAGTGGGGTAAGAGCCCACTCGTTTCGGAGTGATTCGGAATTGGGACAAACCTTGCGGGTTGAAAGGTCAAATAAACCTGGATCAAAGGGCGACCCGCCCAATTGCTTCGGCAAGCCAGGAGGGTAGACCGATGGAGGTGTCGCGTGAGTGGCATCCTAGATCAATGATAGAAGCTTCAGGCAACTGAAGTACAGAACCCGGCTTACAGGACTGCCTTTTTTAATTTTTTTTATAGGATTCGACTTGACGGATTAGAAACTTTCAGTTACTTTTGCACCACGATTGAGTCATTTATCTATAAGCGAGAATAGCTCAGTTGGTAGAGCACAACCTTGCCAAGGTTGGGGTCGCGAGTTCGAGTCTCGTTTCTCGCTCTAAGAGCACACGAAAGCCCCGGAAACGGGGCTTTTCTTTTTTGGTACCTGGCTTATTTCGTGCCTCATTTTCAGTGCTGCCAGGTGATTCTTTTGAAGTTTATTTATTGCGCCGCAAGATTTCTCGTTGATTTGGAAGCGGTGAATTGTTTATTGGAAGCAGTAGTAGTGGTATAGAGTGCCTTTAACGAAGAAGGGCCGCTCAATGAGCGGCCCTTCTTCGTTTTACGTGGCAGAGAATTATCTTCTGCGTTTTGTCTTCTTATCGATTCCTGAGCTTGGCAATACGTTGTATTTCTTCTTGCTGTTACCCACGGGAGAACCAATACGAATCATGGCACAACGGAAACCGATGTTTGATTGGCTTTGTTTCTCATCCAAGAAACGTCGAGTACCAGGAGAAGCCCAGTATACGCGGTCGTTCCAAGAGGCTCCTTTGTAAACACGGGCTTTGTTGTTTACCAATGAAGTAACACCGTACTCATAGGTCATATCGTTGTTGTTGTAGTTCTCTTCGTCTTTGAAGCCAATGTTGTCGGCTTTCTTGTAGTTGCGACGGTTTACGTTTTCACGCTCGGTAACATCGCGGTATTGCAAACGACCCAAAGAGTCTTTTTGCTCAATCACACCGTATTGATCCAACACCAAGGTTTTGTATACGTTACCACGGAAAGGCATGAACGCATCGAAGTCTTCTTGTGTCAAAGGACGGTATACATCCATTGTCCACTCAGCTACGTTGCCTTCCATGTTGTACAAGCCGTAGGCGTTGGGCCAGTAGCTGTACACAGGCGTTGGCACAAAACCCGCGTCGTTCAATTGTCCACCAGCTAAACCACCGAAGTCACCTTTACCAACCATGGCGTTTAAACGAATTTTACCGCGGTCTTTTTCTTTCTCTTCTTTGATACGAATGGTGTAATCATTCCAACCATAGATTTTCTTTTGTTCTACGTTGTTGAATTGAACGTCACCGATGTTGGCTTGCGCGGCGTATTCCCATTCTGCTTCAGTGGGCAAACGGTATTCAGGCAAGAAAACACCATCTTCCATGTTCACCTTGAAGCGCTTTTGATCTTTTTTCTTCTTTTTGCTGTAATCAGATAGAGGACGTTTTCCTTTTTTGATGAAATCGTACTGTCCTGCCAAGTAGGTTCTGGTGTGGAACGTGTTGTCATCATTTGCATCTGTTACAACATCGTATTTGATGATGCCTTCGCGATCCAAGATGGTTTCATTCACACGCTCAGTTCGCCACTGTGCAAATTCAGAGGCCTGCTGCCAATTCACACCCACTACAGGGTAGTCTTTGTAGGAGGGGTGACGGAAGTAGTACTCCACGAAAGGTTCGTTGTAAGCCAATTTACTTCTCCAGCACAATGAATCGGGGAGAGCGCGTTGGTACACTTCAGGATAACTGATGTAAGTACGCATCAACCAGTACACGTATTCGCGGTACTGCAAGTTGCTTACTTCTGCTTCATCCATGTAGAAGGAATTCACAGTAACAGTTCTCTCTACATTGTTGTTGTCGAACTGAAGGTCTTTTTCCGTAGAACCCATGGTGAATGAACCACCTTCTACCAAAACCAACCCTGGTCCTGTTTCTTGACCCCTGTATTGAGGATTGGCAAAACCTCCCCATTTGGGATTGTTGTAACCTTGACCTGTGGTCTTGCTTACATTTTTAGGACCGCAAGCACTAGCGGCCACCATGGCTGCCACTGCCCAAATCCAAGTGCGATTTTTCATTAACACGGTTTGCATTCTTTATTTCTAATAACGACAGATTGTGTGTATTATTTGCAAATATATATTTTTTTTCAACATACGCAATAAAAAAGCCCAACGGGGGTTGGGCTTTTTGTGAATATTTGTTGCGGAAAAGTGATTCGTTTAGAATTCTGGACAGCGCAAAGGCTTGAACGGCGTTCTTCCGGGAGGAACACACCAGTCAATGGTAGCGCTAACCTCGTGGGAAGAGGGAATCGCGCTGCGACCATCGCTCACGGTGAAGTCGTAGCTGTAACCAAACTTAAAGCGGTTCTTTCTGAATCCAACCAACATGATGATCGCATCAGAATTTTTGAATGCACCAAACGTTTGACGGAACCACAAACCGGTCACCAATGGACCTTTGTTGGCGTAGAAACCAAGGTTCAATTGGGTGAAGTTGCGTTGTTTCATGAACAAGGCGTTGGGAGAGAAGGTGTTTTCTTCGTAACGACTTCTGGTCAATGGAATAACAGCCCCCGTGTGGACAGTCATGCGCATTGGCTGAACCTCATCTGGGTTGTTGAAGAAACTCCAGTTGGGTTCAATGATGTTGTGGGCTGCAAATCCCATGTAGAATTTGCTTGAATACATCACCCATCCCGCGTTAAAGTTGGGGTAGTTTTTGTTCAAGCTCGCAGGTTTTTGCTCACCTGTAGGCAATACAAAGCCTTGGGTTGGATTGATTTCGTCCGCAAAATCCAAATTGTCCCAGTTGATGGATTTCATGGTGTATGAACCCTGCAAACCGAAACGCATGTATATTCTTCCGCGATCCAATGGTAGTAAATAACTGTATACACCACTGATGGTTGTAGACGTTAACAAACCGGAACCCGCGATGTCGTGAAATACCATGGCACCCAAACCACCTCCTACGCTAGGGATGTGTTGATCCCATGAAGCACAAAATGAACGGAAAGTGCCAGGCAAGTTTGGCCACTGGTTTCGGTAATTGGTTGAAAAACGTCCTGCTGCACCATAAGCACACACCGCAGACCCGGCCAATGCTGGGTTCGTGTATACAGGGGATGCATAGAACTGCGAAAGCTCTGGGTCCTGCGCTTGAAGATTCAAACTCAATGTTCCCAAGAAGCCAAGACTAAGTACTCGTAATACTCTTTTCATGTGGTACGTCTAACAAACTTACAAATAAAAACGAATCAAAGGATAAATTATTGGTTTTATCCGCAAACTTTCTAAAAAAATCATCGAAAAGTTAGGGTAGTGACAATATAATGACAATTCATATCAATGATTTTTTGTAAATTTCCGTTCTCAAATGGTGAAAAAGTTTTTTTCTGTAATCGTTGCATGGTGTTGCCTGTCAACAACCCTTGTAAAGGCTCAATCTTTCTTGAGTCAAGGTAAATGGGTGCAGATTGAAATTGGACAGTCGGGCATGTATAAAATTACTAAAGCCGAACTCCAAGCGATGGGTTTTGATTTATCAAATACGGACCCAAGAAATTTTCAGTTGTTTGGCATTCAGGGTCAGGGGCTCGATGAAATGAATGTGCCCCAAATTCGTTGGCAAGCGCCCCAAATTCCCTGTGTGGTAAAAGGCGAGTCAGACGGTGTTTGGGACGATGGTGACGCAGTAATTTTCTTCGGTCAGTCCGTCAAAGATTGGGCGTTTAACCAAGTAGAATTTCAGCATACGAACAATTTCTATTCGGGCAAAACCTACTTCATCATTGGTCATGGCAACAGCGCAGGATTGCGAGTAGCTCCTCAAAGAACCGCCACAGGGGCAGTCACAACAACCTTTAAAGGTACCCAATCCTATTGGTTTCACGATTCGGATATAGTGAACCCTGCGGCCATGGGTCGACAATGGTTTGGCGAGCGTTTGGGCAATGAAACTTTGGTACGGAATTTTTCCAAATCCATTCCCGCGATTCCAGGAGACTCCATGGAAATCACTTTTCAAGTGGCTTCGTTTGTCACTGAAGATACGGGATCGCTCATCGTTACCGCCAATGGCGTTTCCAAGCGCTATTCCCTGAGGGAAATCGGTGGTTCCTACGAACCGTACTACTTGCAAAAAGGCAAATTGAAAGTGCCCGTTTTGGGTAACAATCTATCATTGCAGTTCAAACTCAACCGCCCCAACACCAAATCCTACGTACTCATCGATTTTTTTGAAGTCAAAAAGTGGGAAAACATGGGTTACAATGCGTCTTCCACCGGGTTCCTACGCAACAATGAGCTGGGCATGTACAACCAGAATGCTTATTTCGAATGGCAAGCTTCAGCAACCATTGGAATGAACGTCTGGAATGTATCCAACAGTTGGCAGCCGAGTCTAATGAATGTTGAAGATGATGGAAATGGCTTTAAGCGATTGCTCATTGCCAAAGAAGATCCCCACCATACCTTTATCGCCTTTAATCAAAACGGCAACGATTTTTTGAAAGTTAAGGCCAAACAAACCCTATCAAACCAAAACAAGGCCTTCGAAGCCGCAGCGGATTTGTTGATTATTACCCATCCCGATTTCCTTGAGGCGGCCAACGATTTGGCGAGTTTTAGAAGGGTTAATCCAGGTTATGCCGTGCAAGTGGTTACACCCCAGGAAATCTATAATGAGTTTTCTGCCGGACAGCAAGACCTCGTGGCACTCCGCGATTTTATTCGTTTCAGAGAGAAATACGGCGAAACCAATGGAAGACCATTAAAATATGTAACCTTGTTCGGTGCAGCCTCCTACGATATGCAGGACCGGGTGCCAAACAATACCAACTATGTGCCCATTTATCAGTCTACTGGTTCCAACGGAGCGGGTTCATTTTGCTTGGATGACTTTTTGTGTTTCTTGGATTCCAACGAGGGAGATCCCATGCAAGTGAAAGGGAAAATGGATGTTTCCATTGCCCGTATTCCTGCCAGAACCCTGGAAGAAGCCAAAGCGGTGGTGGCCAAAATTCGTCGTTATAATTCCCCCAATTCCTTGGGACCATGGCGTGCGAACATCGCTTTCGCGTGCGATGACGTGGACGAAAGTTGGGAAACCGAATTCGTGGTTGAGTCAGAAAATAATGCCAATTACATCAATCAGTATTTTCCCTATTTCAAAGTAAACAAACTGTATGCGGATGCCTTTCCCCAATCAACTACGGGAAATAACGAAAAGTATCCAGAAATGAGTGCTGCAATCAACCGTACCATGAATGATGGTGCTTTGTTTTTGAATTATCAAGGTCACGGTGGATTGAAAGGCTGGGCGCAAGAATCGATTTTGGACATCCCCATGATCAGCGCCTGGAACAATACCTATCGCATGCCCATTCTGTTTACGGCTACCTGTGAATTTAGTGCTTTCGACGACCCCAAAGTTCAAAGCGCCGGTGAACTTGCCTTGCTCAATCCCAAAGGTGGCGCCATCGCATTGATGAGCACAACCCGCTTGGTTTATGTCAGTGGTAATACCCAGATCAATCGCGACTTTTGGACAAACTACGGATTTCCAAAACCCAATGAGCCCATTCCAACACTGGGAGAAGTGTACCAACGGATGAAAAATCGTCCGAGTTACACCACCGAAGATAATAAGTTTGCCGTGTTGGGAGATGCCAGTATGCCCATTGCGTTTCCTAAGCACTTGATACAAGTAGATTCGGTTCAAGGCATGCTCATTAGTGCGTTCAGAGATACCATCAAAGCTTTCTCGGTGGTGAGACTTTCCGGCCATGTTAACGAGCGTTTGGTGGGTCCATTTACCAATTTTAATGGTACGATGTGGGTGAAAATTTATGATAAACCCTTGCAGAAATTCACGTTGAACAATGATGGTCAAGCCAAACCCGTTGCTTTCTCAGAACTTTCAGGTGTGTTGTTTAACGGACAAGTAACGGTGAAAAACGGCCGTTTTGAAGTTGTGTTTTCCGTCCCCAAAGACATAGCCTATAACTACGGTATTGGTATGGCGAAATTTTATGCGCACAATGGACAAACTGATGCCGCTGGCTCCTGGCAGTTTTTTATTGGTGGCAGTGAAAAACTTCAATCGGTGGATTCGGATGGTCCAACCATCAAGGCCTATATGCAAGATACCACCTTCGTTGATGGTGCGAAAGTGGCCCGTGATGTTGATTTTGTTGCGCGTATTTTTGACAAGGACGGCATCAATGCTACAGGTGCGGGTATTGGCCGAGACATGCAGTTGATCATCGATGAGGGTACTGAAAATCAAAAAAGCTTCGTGCTGAATGACTATTTTGGCTACGACGTAAACAGCTACACCCGCGGAACAGTGCGTTTCCCATTGGCGGGTTTGGTGCCCGGAAAACACACCTTCACGTGTAAAGCTTGGGATATTTACAACAATCCCGGAAAAGGGACGGTTACCTGCTTGGTTATTCCGCCCAGAACCCTTGAAATCACCCATTCAATGGCGTATCCGGTGCCATTCCGCGATGAGTTGAAAGTATCGGTTCAACATACTTTGCCTGGTGAGAATATTACGGCCAAGTGGTCTTTGATGGACGCTCAAGGCAGGGTAGTGCATCAAGGGGAAACTTTCCATGAGTCGGCCCCTGCCAAAATGGTGGTTATTGATTGGGATGGTAGAACCTCCAATGGTGCAGAATTACAGGGCGGGGTGTTCTTTTTTCAGGTCATTTTGATGACCGAAGATGGTCTGGAAAATCAGGTAGGCGGAAAGTTCGTCAAAGTACAATGATTTTGAATTTCTTTCGTTTATTTCAAATATCTTGCTTTTTTCATTAGGATGCACAAAATCGAAACCATATTTTTGCCATTACGCGATATGAAAAAAACAGCAGCCATTGCTTTATTATCACTTTCTGCATGGGCTTCTTTGGAGGCGCAAAATAACTCAATGACCGCCAAGCAGTTGGCAGGCCAATTGAATACAGTGACGACCATGGTTCCCTTTTTAACAATCACCCCAGACAGTCGTTCTGCGGCCATGGGTGATGTAGGGGTTGCCTTGTTTAATCCCGATGCCAACAGCGGATGCTGGAACATGGCGAACTTGGTTCATGCCAAAAATAAAACGGGTTTCTCTTTGTCTTATGCGCCTTGGTTGCGTCAGTTGGTGGACGATGTAGGATTTTCGTATTTGTCGGGCTATGCCAAAGTGGGTAACGGTTCTGCAGTTTCTGCCTCGATGCGATATTTTTCATTGGGCAATATCCAGTTTACCGATTTTGAAGGTAACCCAACAGGGAATTTTAATCCCAATGAATTTGCTTTTGACGGCGGATACGCGACCCAATTCAACAACAATTTCTCAATGGGGGTAAACCTGCGGTTTATTTATAGCAACCTAACCGGAAACCGCGCTTTTAACGGTATCGATTATAAAGCAGCGATGGGTGCAGCGGGTGATGTCAACTTGTTGTACAAGACCGAAGTGAAGAACACCAAGGGCGGGTTCGACAAACTGCAGTTTGGTTTGAACTTGCAAAACATCGGATCTAAAATGACTTATTCTTCCAAAGAAAAGCGTGATTTTATTCCCACGAACATGAAATTAGGAATGGGTTACAGCCACAAAATTGATGACTACAATACGGTGAATGTATACGCGGATGTCAACAAATTGTTGGTGCCCACACGCCCTTACTATTTGGTGTCGTACAATGGCGACGATTCCCTTATCAATGGCATCAGACAATTTACGGGCGTTGACCCCAACGTGAACACCATTCAAGGAATGATTCAATCTTTTTATGATGCTCCCGGTGGATTTGCAGAAGAGGCCAAAGAATATAACTTCAGCGCTGGCACGGAATATTTGTACAACAATCAGTTTGTGCTTCGTGCGGGTGTTTTTTATGAATCCAAAACCAAGGGCGGCCGTCAATATGGAACCATCGGTTTGGGTTTGAAATACAACACCTTTACAATCGATGCGGCTTATTTGGTGCCATTTGCCAACCGCCATCCATTGCAGAATCAAATGCGTTTCTCCTTGTTGTTTGACTTGTCAGCTCTAAGAGATAGCCCAGGTTCTAATTAATTCCAATCTTTTTGTTCTGCATACGGGTGGTGAGATGTAAATTTGCCATCTATGGATTTACGTAGAAACACACTCATCCAAAAGCTCGAGGAAGCGGCAATGGGTGGAGGACAAGCTAGGATTGATTCACAACACAAAAAAGGAAAATTAACTGCTCGTGAGCGGATTCAATTGCTGCTCGATGAAAATACATTCTGTGAAATTGGTGCGTTCGTAACCCATCGAAGTACAGACTTTGGCATGGAGAAACAACAGTTTCTCGGTGATGGGGTTGTTACGGGTTATGGTAAAATTAACGGTAGAACGGTTTATGTGTTTTCTCAAGATTTTACTGTTTTTGGTGGTTCTTTGAGTGAAACCCACGCCGAAAAAATTTGTAAAATTATGGACATGGCTCAAGCCAATGGTGCGCCGCTGATTGGCATGAATGATTCAGGGGGGGCAAGAATTCAGGAAGGGGTGGTTTCATTGGGCGGTTATGCCGATATATTTTACAGAAACGTTCAAAGCAGCGGGGTAATACCACAACTTTCAGCCATTATGGGACCTTGCGCCGGTGGTGCGGTCTATTCGCCTGCGTTGACCGACTTTATATTTATGGTGGAGAATACGAGTTACATGTTCGTAACAGGTCCGAACGTCGTAAAGACTGTAACCAACGAAGATGTAAGCAGTGAAGATTTGGGCGGCGCCTCTGTGCACGGTTCAAAGAGTGGTGTTGCCCATTTTACCATGGCAAACGAGGTGATTTGTATTCAAAACCTCAGGAAACTGCTGGGTTATGTTCCCCAGAACTGTGAAGAAAAGGCACCCGCCATTCCATACACACCGGGCAATGAAATTCGTGAGGTGTTGAAGGACATCGTTCCGGAAAATCCAAACCAACCTTACGACATCAAAGAAGTAATACAAGGGGTGGTGGATACGGAGAGTTTCATGGAAGTTCACGGATCTTATGCCGAGAATATTGTGGTTGGTTTTGCCCGATTGGCAGGAAAAAGTATTGGGGTAGTTGCGAATCAACCCGCATTCCTTGCCGGTGTACTGGATGTGCATAGTTCTCAAAAAGCTGCTCGATTTGTCAGGTTTTGTGATGCTTTCAATATTCCGTTGTTGGTTTTTGAAGATGTGCCAGGATTTTTACCCGGAACAGACCAAGAGTGGAATGCCATCATTACCAATGGCGCCAAGTTGCTATATGCTTTCAGCGAAGCCACAGTGCCGAGAATAACAGTGATTACGAGAAAAGCGTATGGAGGTGCTTATGATGTAATGAACAGCAAACACATTGGAGCCGATTTGAACTTTGCCTGGCCCACGGCGGAAATCGCGGTGATGGGTGCCAAAGGCGCTGCAGAAATTATCTTCAAAAGAGAAATCGATGCTGCAGAAGATCGTGATGCGGCTTGGAAAGAAAAGGAAAAAGAATACAGCGACCTATTTGCAAACCCCTACCGAGCGGCTGCCCGAGGGTTTGTGGATGAAGTGATACTTCCAGAGGAAACCAGAGCTCGCTTAATTCAGGCGTTTGATATGCTCCAGAACAAAGTGAAAAACAATCCCAAAAAGAAACACGGCAATATTCCTTTGTAATAAGATACTATGAAAAAACTACTTGCAGTCATCGGGGTCATTGGATATTTGACCTCCTCCTTATCGGCTCAAACTGAGACACCCGTGCCAAGTGAAGGATCTAAACATAATATTATGTTCGGCGCAGGTGCAGTTAATGCGCTGTACATCATAGTAAAAAATGCGGATAAAATACAAAGTGGTGACACAACCTCATTTTTTGCCGGAATTACAACCAATTCGGTAAAGCCGTTGTATTTCATCAAGTACGAATACAAATTGGGTACGCGACATACACTCGGGTTGAATTTCGCCAACAGCGGTATTGTTATTGGCGGACAAGTGAGGGATTCATTTTTCCTTACGGACCAAGGGGTGTTGACGCAGGCTAATTTGGATGTGACGTATCGTTCACGGAGTTTGAATTTACGGTATAATTACCTGTTCAACACAAACAAAGCGTTTCAAGTTTACTGGGGGTTGGGTATTGGCATTCGCGGGAATTCAGTTTCTGTTAAATCCAACAGTCCCAATTTGAAAAATTCAGGCCTGCTACCGGATCTTCCTCTGGTAAGTGTGCCAACTATGGGATTTGAAAGTACTTTGGGCTTTCGTGGTGAAATTCAAGAACATTTGGGCTGGTATGCTGAAATGGGCATTTCCAAAGCCCTGTTCCAAGCCGGACTATCGTATCGATTTTAAATTCATAGACATGCACGATTCGGCGATTTTTTTGGCCATTTGGCCCATATTTTCGTAAAAAAAGGCTCGTTTTTGAACAATTTTCGTCGTTTTCGGCAAAATATGGTTTTCTTTGTGCCTTCAACTTAAAGCGAAAATATGGACTTAAAAGAGATTCAAGCCCTGATTAAATTTGTTTCAGGCGTAGGCGTAGATGAAGTGGAAATCAATCAGAAAGATTTTAAACTGTCAATCAAGAAGAACCCTGCACAAATCACCACAGCCCAATATACCCCTGTGGCCGTTCAAGCTGTTCCCACCGCGGCTCCAGTTACAGCGGCTCCAGTAGCTGCTGCTCCAGTAGCTGCTGCTCCAGTAGCTGCTGCTCCAGTAGCTGCACCTGCTGCTGAGGCCAAGGTCGATAATTTGATAACCATCAAATCACCCATGGTAGGTACATTTTATCGCATGCCCAACCCTGAGTCGCCCTCTTTCGTCAACGTAGGTGATGAAGTGAAGCCAGGCAAAGTGGTTTGTATCATTGAAGCCATGAAGCTTTTCAATGAAATCGAAAGTGAAATCAATGGCAAAATTGTGAAAGTGTTGGTAGAAAACGCTACGCCAGTAGAGTATGACCAACCCTTATTCTTGGTTGAACCTGCCTAAACAAAACAATCATGTTTAAAAAACTCTTAATCGCAAACCGCGGTGAGATTGCGTTGCGTATCATCCGTACTTGCAAAGAAATGGGCATCAAAACGGTGGCGGTGTACTCTACGGCAGATCGTGAAAGTTTGCATGTTCGCTTTGCCGATGAGGCGGTTTGTATAGGACCTCCGCAAAGTAAAGACAGTTATTTGTCAATGTCTCGCATCCTGGCAGCAGCTGAAATTACTAATGCCGACGCTATCCACCCTGGGTATGGATTTTTGTCGGAGAACAGTAAATTCTCTGCATTGTGTCGCGACCACGGAATCAAATTTATTGGTGCAACGCCAGAGCAAATCGACCAGATGGGCGACAAATCCAACGCCAAAGACACCATGAAGAAGGCGGGAGTGCCCACCATTCCGGGTTCTGAAGGTTTGTTGGAGAGCTTTGATCAAGCCATAAAAATTGCCAACGAAATTGGATATCCCGTAATCATGAAAGCCACTGCCGGTGGTGGAGGACGTGGTATGCGCATCGTTTGGAAAGATGAGGAAGTAGAACCTGCTTGGAACAGTGCCAAACAAGAAGCCGGTGCAGCCTTCGGAAACGATGGACTGTACATGGAAAAATATATCGAAGATCCCCGACACATTGAAATTCAAATTGCGGGCGATCAATACGGTAAAGTTTGTCATTTGTCTGAGCGTGATTGTTCAATCCAACGTCGTCACCAAAAATTGCTTGAAGAAACGCCATCGCCTTTCATGACGCCAGAATTGCGTGAAAAGATGGGTGAGGCGGCCAAAGCAGCGGCCCAAATCATCAATTATGAAGGGGTAGGAACGGTTGAATTTTTGGTCGACAAACATCGCAACTTCTACTTCATGGAGATGAATACCCGTATTCAAGTGGAGCACCCAGTAACCGAAGAAGTAATCAATTACGACTTGGTGAAAGAGCAAATTTTAATTGCCGCAGGTGTGCCGATTTCTGGGAAAGACCATTATCCAACCAAGCACGCCATTGAGTGCCGTATCAATGCCGAGGATATTCACAACAACTTCCGTCCTTCACCCGGTAAAATTACCCAATTGAACCGTCCAGGTGGCCACGGAGTTCGTGTGGATACCCACATTTATGCCGGTTATACCATTCCTCCGTTCTACGATTCTATGGTTGCGAAATTGATCGTTTCTGCGCAAACCCGCGAAGAAGCAATCGTAAAGATGGAGCGTGCTCTGGGTGAATTTGTGATTGAAGGGGTAAAAACAACGGTTCCTTTGCATTTGCAATTGATGAGTGATGCAGATTTCCGTGCAGGAAATTTCACCACCGCCTTCATGAATACCTTCGAAATTAAATAACCTGCTCAGGTCATTTCAAAAAGAAAGGGCACCCAACGGGTGCCCTTTCTTTTTGATAGCCGTAATCCTTCCAACAGCAATGGCTTTTGGACTGATTTATTTAAATTTCACTCCAGTTGCCCGGAATTTGATTTCGATGGTTTTATCCTCCAAAGTATCGCGGTAAAAATGCCCTCTGGCGTACAAGTCTTTGTTGGCAATATTCTTGGGAACTGTGAATACTTCGCCAAAATCGACAACCATGTTGTCGTCTTCGGTAACGTACGATAGCCAGCAGCCTTCGGCTTGACATACTTCAGCCACTTTTCCGAACAACACGGCTTCCGCTTTTCCCTCTTTTTGAAAGGCTTCCATTCCTACACCCACAGATACCGCTTCGTCCGAATTAACAGGATCACCAATTTGGTTGATTGAAGTTTGGTTGCAAGCACCAAGCACCAACGCGATGGCCACAATGGAATTGATAATGGTTCTTTTCATAACACAAATATAGGTCAATTGAGGCCAATGTTGGGGTCGTACGGATACAACAAATACGGTTTTCTCACCTGCATAAATTGCGTGATGCCCAGTTGCCATGAATCCCTGATTTCACTGGGTTTCAGTCCTTGAATAATCTGCTGTTTCAACTGAGGTGTTCCCGCCAATTTGTCGAAAAATGGGTTAAAGAACTTCGATTTATCGGGACATTCTTGATACAGCATGAACAACCACTCAATATAAATATGTTTGTAGGAAATGATGAATTCGGAGGCGAAATTGGTTAACAAAACGCCGTGGCAAGTATCGCCCAAATAGGGCGGATTCAGAGATTTTCCTTGAATGGCTTTTGGCACAAATGTATAGGTGCCTTGCTTGAGCCAAGGGGCTCCAAAACATTCGAAGGGTTTGTCGGTCCCGCGACCCATGCTCACGATGGTGCCCTCTAGCAAACACAGTGTGGGGTATAGGTAAATGGCATTTTGCGTGGGCAGGTTGGGCGATGGAGGCACTGGTAAAGGAAAAATGCGGTTATGGGTATAATTTTTACAGGCCACAACGGTGAGTTTACAAGCCTTTCTCTTGGGCGATAAACTGTCTTTCAGCCAACCTTCCCCGTTGATCATTTTGGCGAGCTCGCCGAGGGTCATCCCGTGCACAATGGGGATAGGATGCACACCCACCATGCTTTTTAGGGACAGTTGTAGCACCGGACCATCAACGTAAAAGCCGTTGGGATTGGGCCGGTCTAACACAATCAATGCTTTGTTGTGGTCAGCACACGCTTGCATCACATAGTGTAAGGTGGTGAGGTAAGTGTAAAATCGGGTGCCAACATCTTGAATATCGAATACAACCACATCCATCAGTTTGAGATCTTCCGCGGTGGGTTTTACGTGCTTGCCATACAGTGAAATGATTTTAAGTCCAGTTTTTGGATCGATGTCGTTGTTGATATGGGCTCCATTTTCTGCATCGCCACGAAACCCATGCTCGGGGGTAAAAACCCCGGTAATATTAACGCCGAGGGCTTTCAGTGTGTCGATGAGGTGCGTTTTCCCAATGGTGGAAGTAGGGTTGGCTACGATGCCCACGCGTTTATTTTTTAGCAGCGGCAGGTAAGCGTTTACATTGTTGGCGCCAACTTCAATGGCTGGCATTGGTTGGTTGTTGCTGGCAACGATGTTGGATGGCTTTGCCTGAGTGGTTGAGGCAGATATGGGTTGGGCTTGAATGGGGTGCGCCAGAAGACCGCAGAATGTCTGAAGCGCTAGTATTACGAGTGCATTGAAAGAACTACCTTTGAAGGCTGTAGTGTCTTGGATCAAATTCATAGCGTTTCGATTCATGGGGAGTGGAGGCAATTCCTTCTCCAAAAATATGATGCGTTTGGCAATTTCCGCAGTTTCTTTGAGCGTTGCCACGATGATTGTGACAATTGCCACAGTAAAGGGCTTTCAGAACGGAATTCGCAACAAGGTTGTACAGGTTCATGGCAGTTACATTATTGACCATGCGGCCAACGTTGAGGGCGCAGAACCCATGGTGGTATCCTCTCAGCATTTACCCGCTTTTGCCAGGGGCAAGTCTGTGGGGAACTCCGATTTGCCTGCCGGAATATCTCATTGGGCAATTTCGGCGAGCAAGGCATGCATTGTGAAGGGAGAAACTGAATTGGACGGGGTGGTTGCCAAGGGAATGCGGCAGGCAGATTTCGAATTTGGGATGGGAGCGTTTGTGCTGAAGCGATGCGCTTCGATGCCGGTGGCTCAATTGGCGGAGAAAAATGCGAATTCGGGATCTGGGACGGATCCTTGGGTTTATATATCCCAGGCGATGGCCGATCGGTTGCGTTTGGATACGGGGGATAGGTTGACCTTGGTCTTTTTTGTGAACGATAGTTTGGGCAGGGGGAGGCCGCGCGCAGCGCGGCCTCTCATTGCAGGATTGTTCGAAACCGGAATTGAACAAATCGATAATCAAGTCATTTATACCGATCTGCCCCTGGTGCAAAAATACCTCGATGTAAAACCAGGCTTTACCCAAATTGAATTATGGGAGCAGCAACAAGGCCAAATAGATCCCCTGGACATATCCATGCAACTGCCCGCCGGTATGTTGAGAATTTCCGATTCCCGACAGTTTCACCGACAGATTTACGATTGGTTGTCCATTTTGAACACCAACGTATGGGTAATACTCACGCTGATGGCCTTGGTCGCAATCATTGCCATGTCTACCATCTTGTTGATTTTGATGGTGGAAAAAACCTCGTTTGTAGGCATCGCGCAGGCCATGGGGAGCAGCATTGCACAAATCCAGCGCATATTTCTGTGGCAATCGGCTTATATCGTCACCGTTGGTGTGCTGTTGGGAAATTTCATCGCCATCGTTCTTTGCTTGATTCAAGACAAAACCCATATTCTCACCCTCAATCAAGAGGTTTATTTTGTGAAATACGTGATGGTAGAGTTAGATCCTTGGGCCATTTTGTTTGTCAATCTGGGCATCATCATTGCCAGCATTTTTGCGGCCATACTCCCCGTACAATGGATAAAGCGGATGACCCCTTCCAGAGCCATCCGCTTCCAATAAGTTACTTCGATAATTGTTAGGCGTCGATCTTCGCGTATTTCGCGTTGGCTTCGATGAACTCTCTGCGAGGAGGGACATCATCGCCCATCAACATACTGAAAATACGATCCGCTTCTGCGGCACTGTCGAGTTCAACGCGTTTCAGGGTTCTGCGTGCAGGATCCATGGTGGTTTCCCACAACTGCTCCGCATTCATTTCACCCAAACCTTTGTATCGCTGAACACCTACGCTGTCTTCATTGCCGCCTTTTGCCAATTCTTTGATGGCAGCATCTCTGCCTGCATCATCCCAACAGTAACGACTGTCTTTCCCTTTTTTCACCAAGTAGAGTGGGGGTGTAGCAATGTACAAGTGCCCATTTTCGATCAGTTTTTTCATGTGGCGGAAGAATAAAGTCAAAATCAAGGTTCTGATGTGTGAACCATCGACGTCAGCATCCGTCATAATCACAATTTTGTGATATCTTAGATTGTTTAAGATCAGTTCTTTTTCGCCCTCTTCATTGGTTCCGATGTGAACACCCATGGCAGTGAACATGTTGCGAACCTCTTCGTTGTCGTAAATTTTGTGTTCCAACGCTTTTTCAACGTTCAAAATTTTACCGCGCAAGGGGAGAATGGCCTGGAATTCACGGTCGCGACCTTGTTTGGCCGTTCCACCCGCTGAATCTCCCTCTACCAAAAATATTTCACAAATGGCGGGGTCAGTTTTAGAACAATCGCTCAATTTTCCTGGCAATCCCATTCCGCTCATTGCACCCTTTCGCTGCACCATTTCACGGGCTTTTCGTGCCGCTGCACGTGCCTGGGCTGCTACAATCACCTTTTCTACAATCACACGCGCCTCTTTGGGGTTTTCTTCCAAATAGTTGTCCAGCATTTCACCCACCGTCATGTCAACCGCACCCATCACCTCGTTGTTACCCAATTTGGTTTTGGTCTGTCCTTCGAACTGAGGTTCCTGAACTTTTACAGAAATCACGCCGGTGAGTCCTTCGCGAAAGTCATCGCCAGAAATTTCAATCTTCACTTTTTCCAGCAACTTCATGCGCTCGGCATAGGCCTTTAAGGTACGGGTCAACGCCCTGCGGAATCCCGCCACATGGGTACCGCCCTCAATGGTGTTGATGTTGTTGACATAGGAATGCAGGTTTTCTGCATAGCCCGTGTTGTATTGGAAGGCGATTTCAACTGGGATACCGTGCTTATCGCTCTCGGCGTAAACAGGGAAGGGGATCAATTTTTCACGCGTGCCATCAATGAAAGTGACAAATTCCTTCAATCCACCTTCAGAGAAGTAATCGCCTTTGCGGAATGTATCGTCGTCTAACTTTTCGCGTTCATCAATTAACGTCAAATGAATGCCTTTGTTCAAGTACGCCAACTCGCGCAAACGATTTTGCAAAGTTTCGAAGTTGTATTCTGTTGCTTGGAAAATGCTTGTATCGGCCTGGAATTCCACCACCGTACCACGACGGTCAGACTTACCGATTTCTTTCACAGCATACATCGGCTTACCAATTTGGTATTCTTGCTGGAAAATCTTGCCCTCACGGTATACGGTAACTTTTAAGTCGGTAGACAATGCGTTTACGCAACTCACACCCACACCGTGCAATCCACCCGATACTTTGTATGTGTCTTTGTCGAATTTACCCCCAGCGTGCAATACGGTCATTACCACTTCAAGCGCGCTTCGATTTTCTTTAGTGTGCATGCCAGTGGGGATACCACGACCATCATCCTCAACGCGAATGGCATTACCAGGCAAAATGGTTACGTGAATATTCTTACAATGGCCCGCCAACGCTTCGTCGATACTGTTGTCGACAACCTCGTAAACCAAATGGTGGAGTCCCTTTACACCGATGTCTCCAATGTACATCGCGGGTCTTTTTCTTACCGCTTCTAATCCTTCTAAAACCTGAATATTGTCCGCGTCGTAATTCGCTCTACTTAAATCTTCCGTCATTTGACTTTGTTGTTAATTGATTCGTAAAAATACCCATTAATCCCACCTATGCCGCGGAAATAGGCGGATGATTATCCACAATTTAACAACGAGAGAAGGCAAGGGTTAGCTGCGCGATAGCCAACCTAAAAAATGGAGATATTGAATCCCTGAGAGTTGATATTGCAACTTGTAATCTAGGGCCAAGCTCAACAGACCTGAAACGATGGCGTAGATGAGGATGAATTGGATGTTCTTTTTTTCCTTGATCACCCAATTCCAAATCAGAGAAATGGGGGTGGATGACACCGGTTTGTTTTGTTCCATATTGGATGTTGATACAAAATTACGCAGAAAAAGTTGAGCTTCACTTGCCTCGGCCCTGCACCATGATGAGCACGGTGTAAAGCATGATTTTGAAATCCAATCCCAACGACATGTTTTCCAAATACAAAATGTCGTATTTCATTCGGTCGATCATCTCTTCTACATTGGATGCATAGCCGTATTTAATCTGACCCCAGCTAGTGATGCCGGGTTTGATTCGATGCAATCGTTGGTAAATGGGTGCTTTGATAATGATTTGATCCTTGAAGAATTCTCGCTCGGGTCGCGGTCCCACCAAACTCATTTGTCCCATCAATACATTCACAAATTGGGGTATTTCATCGAGCCGACTTTGTCTGAGGAAAACGCCAATGCGAGTGCGTCTATTGTCTTCGTCGTGACTCAGTTGGGGTCCCGTTTTTTCTGCATCTACGCGCATCGAACGGAATTTGATAATGTTAAACAATTTGCCTTTCAAGCCAATCCTGGGTTGGGTAAAAAAGATAGGTCCTTTTGAATCGAGTCTTACGAGTAAAATCAACAGGATAAAAACGGGCGACAACAAAAGAAGGGCAATGCCGGAAACCAAGATGTCGATCATCCGCTTCAGCACTTTTTGCCAGGTAGGCATCACCTCAAAATCTACTTCCACCAACATCGTGCCGAGAATGTTGTTCATCTTCACCATTCCCAACACCAAGCTGTATTGATCTGGCATAATTTTTAAATGAATGTTCTCGTTTTGCACACAATCGATGATGGTCGTAATTTGTTCGTTTTCACCGGTTTCAGTACACAAAATGATGTCTTCCACTTGCTGCTCTTTGATTAAAGCGGGTAAATCTGTCCAATCGCCAAGAATTCTTGCGCCCACTTCTTTGAGCGTACAATCGTCTTGGATTTTTACAAAGCCTTTAATAAAAAAGCCTTCTGATTTTTTTGCTGAGTTTAATTCTTGGTAAAGATTCAGTGCTCTTTCGCCACAGCCCACAATGAGTGTGTTGTATCCCCAAATGCGATTTTTTATGTTGTGGATGGTTTTGGTTACCACCGCCAATCGAAACAAAAGCGTGGCACTAAAATGGAAGCCAAACAAGGTGGCAACACTCAAATAGTAATCTCGGTAATCAGAAATACTATCATCAAGAATCAACGTGAAAAACAAGAACAAAACCCCAATGACTGAGGCGTTGAAGGTGTGCTGCAATTCATTCAATCGGCTTCTGCGAAAGATGTAATTGTAATAGCCCGATACGGCGTACAAAGTGATCCAGAACACCGGTACAAACAACAAACCCAGCAACAAATTGTCGTCGTGGTTGATGGGGATTTCATACCCGTGTTTACTGGCTTCGATGTAGTTTTTTCTGAAAAAGAACAAACCCAACCAACTGATGGTTGCCGCCAACCAATCAACAAAAACGTGAAGTGCAATCCTGCGGGTTTTATTCATGTTTACTTGAGATAACTCAAACGCAAATTATCGAATAATATTTCCCTGTTGGCGACAGAATTTGCCGGTTTGTTGACATCAAAAAAGATCCGAACACTGGTATTTGCCGGTTGATTGGCGAGTTCGTACACCAAGTTGACATAAAATCTTTTCCAAACACCATTGGTGGGGTTGATCACCATGTAAGGTACCAATTCTGTGGTGCTGGGATTTCTCCGCTTCAAGGCCAATTGCACGGGCAAATCGGTTTTAATGTCAAATTCGAAGAAAACACCAGTGCCATTGGTTGGTAAATCTGAAAATTCACGAAACGAACCCACATCGAAATATTTCGCTGAATCTATGTTTTCAAAGCAAAAGCGATACACTTTTGAGATTCCTGAAAAGCGGCCTCCTAAATTGAACGGACTGCTTACGATACCCACCGTATCGCCCGGAAACGGGGAAGGAGAAATGGGCACCAACGTGGAATTGTTATCCTCAAAATCCTCGGTCCATTTTACCACCACAGAGGCGCGGTGTTTGAAAGTGGGGATGACCGGCAACGTTTGTCCCGCCGCCAAATTCAAGGTGTCTCGATACCCTTCAAGCGGCGTGTACAGGGTGAGATTGCTGCTACTTCCGTTGATGTATACCAACGGGTAAATGTCGATTTGTACCGCCCCAAGTTTATCCACCGGTATTTTGCATGGCAGTTGAAAGTTGCCCAAGAGTTCTTGGTTGGCAAATACTTGAACCCCGGCTATCTGATGGATGGAATTGCCGTTGGCCGGGTCAATATTGAGATTGATAGAATCGATGGAAATTCTCGATGGAATTCCTTCATCGCGGTCTTTACAGCCGGTTTCAACCAAGCCAAATACGAAAACGAAACTGATGATGAAAAACTGAAAAATCGACCTCACTCCACAAACTTAGCGGATTTTTCCCAAGAACCGAAATGATTACAAATCTTGGTATTTGCGTTGGATTTTTTCGATGGCCCACTCGCAGGTGCCACGAACCTCCATGGCATGTTCTAAATTGGTTAGTGGGGTAAGTCCTTTGTCGATATTTTCAAGGAAATTGCGCAATTCCATTTTCCAGGTATCGAAGGGCATCACTTGTCGCTCAATTTTAATCAATTCCGGAGGCAATTCGGGGTGGTCGAAATCGGCCGATAAACTCAGCTGATCGGTTTGTGCCGCTGTGCGATATTCGATGAGTTCGTGATTGGAGAAATTCAACAAAAATAAGCGGTCTTGCTGGAAAATTTTCAATCCATAGGTACCTGGTTCCATCGCACGCCCCGCAGAAATTTGAGCGATGGCATCGTTGTCGAACTCCAAGTGGATATTCAGCAAATCGGTCTGCTTTCCAAATAAGAACATGGGCCTAGCGGAGATGGAGCGGACCCTGGACAACATAGTACGTTGTATCAGGTCGATTTCTTGGAACAAGTTGGTGTGCATCCATTCGGCAAATTCCCCAGCCACGGGTGGGTGGCAATGCTTTTCAAGTTTGATGTAGCGGGGTTTTTTAACCAATTGCAAGGCTGAGGTGAACAGGGGTTTGTTGTGCAACACGTTGCCAATTTGAATGATGACCCCCGACTCCGTGCGGTACTTCTGTAACTGTTCGATTTCGCCAGTATTCAGAGGGCGATACCCATCCAAAAACAAGTGTTTCCCCAATTTCACCAAATGGCAAATGACGTCTAAAGGCAGATTTTTCACATGTCGATCAATGAAAAACACATCGCCGAGCGCGGCAATTTCCAGCGCAAACATCATTTCCCCCAACATGGAATAGTTGTCGCTATCATCAGGATCAATAAAGCCTACCAGTTCGAAACCTTCTACTGTGTTGAGTAGATGCTCGAAAATTTCTGCTTTTCTTTTCGATCCGATGATAACTGCTTTTCTCATGTTCCTACATTTGTAGTTCGATGCAAAGATTGATGAATCGTCATCGGGCAACAAATTGGGTTTTTAACAGGGGATGAAAAAGACAGATTTAATAGACACATTGATTCAACAAGGTCAGCGAAAACGGCTGGTGGAGGAATTGCGCAAGAAGGGTATACAGTCAGAAACCGTTTTGAAGGCCATGAATGCGGTTCCCCGTCAGTGGTTCTTTCCCAAGGATTTTGAGCAATTTGTGTATCGAGATGCTGCATTTCCTATAGATCATGGTCAAACCATTTCCCAGCCATACACTGTGGCCTATCAATCGCAATTGTTGGGCATAGATCGCGGGTCTAAAGTTTTAGAAATAGGGACGGGGAGTGGGTATCAGGCCGCTGTTTTGTTGGCCATGGGCGCCCAAGTATACAGTGTGGAGTACATCTTGCCTCTACTGAAATCGGCCAGTGAAATTTTTAAAGCGATGGGTTCTGTGATACAGCTTTTCCATGGCGACGGTACCCTGGGTTTGCCTTCACATGCGCCATTCGACGCCATTGTTGTTACTGCCGGCGCACCGGCGGTGCCAGAAACCTATATCCAGCAGTTGAAAGTAGGAGGGCGGTTGGTGATTCCTGTAGGCGACCAAACAGATGAGCAAAAAATGATGCGGATCACCAAAATATCAGAAACCCAAACGAAAACAGAAATACTGCAAGATTGCAAGTTTGTTCCCCTGAAAGGAACATTGGGTTGGCAGTAATGCCTGCTTGGGTTAGCGACTCATCAAGTCTTCGATTTCATCTACTTCAATGGGGAAGCCATCCATCAAGTCAATCACCCCATTGGCAGTAATGATGACATCGTTTTCGATGCGAATGCCCAACCCTTCTTCGGGAATGTAAATGCCTGGCTCAACCGTTACCACATTGTTGATGTCAAGGTTTTCCCAACGATGCATCACATCATGTACGTCCAATCCCAAGTGGTGGCTGGTGCCGTGCATGTAATACTTCATATGGGCTTTGGGATTGGCTTTAACTTCCTCGCTGGTGAGCAAACCCAATTTGATCAGTTCTTCAGACATGATTCGGCAGACTTCTTCATGGTAAACAGGCAAACTCACCCCTGGTTTTAGGAGTTTTTTTGCTTCCCGCTGAACATGAAGTACAGCGTTGTAAACTTGTTTTTGCCTTGCCGAAAATTTCCCATTCACCGGAATGCAGCGCGATAAATCGCCATTATAATTTCCATATTCTGCGCCAAAATCAAGCAACAATAAATCACCGTCTTTGCATTGTTTATTGTTTTCAATGTAGTGCAACACGCAAGCGCTTTTACCACTGGCGATGATGGGGTCAAAGGCAAAGCCGCGACTCCGGTTTCTGATGAATTCGTGAATCAATTCAGCTTCGATTTCGTATTCCCAAACACCCGGTTTTACAAAGCCCAAGAGACGCTCGAATCCCTTTTTTGTGATGGCGATGGCTTCTTTGAGTTGGACGATTTCTTCCGATTCTTTGCGCATTCTCAAATTGGCCAAAATGGGTGCGGAGCGCTTGATCTGGTGAGCGGGGTACTTGGCTTTTACTTCTTGTGCAAATCGCAAGTTGGCGTAGGAAACGCGATCAGAAAAACGGTCATTTTCATTTAAATTTAAATAGATAATATCGGACAATAAAAATGCTGCATGAATGGTTTTCCAAAATTCATGGTACCAAAAAACTTTGGAAATTCCGGATACTTTATATACTTGGTTAGGGTTCAAACGAGCACCATCCCAAACGGCAATCTGCTCATTGGTTTCTTTCACAAAAACCATTTCGCGGTAGAGCGGATTGGGGCAGTCCGGAAATAACACAAGGATGGTATCTTCTTGGTCGATACCGGTGAGGTAATAAATGTCTGACTGCTGCCGGAAACTGAAATACGCATCCCCGTTTCTGGGTACTTCGTCGTTGCTATGGAAAATAGCAATACCTCCTTGCGCCATGGATTTGGCGAACTTTTGGCGGTTTTTAACGAACAGTTGGGCGTTGGGGTTGCTGTACTTTGAATTCATGTTTGCAAACTTATCTCAAATTGACTGAAAACAAAACAACAGAGAAATGTCTGTTTTGCGGTATTTTTTTGGGCTTTTTATCCAAAAAACCTATTTTTGGGGCAACACAAATATTGAACATCTTGTCAATACCACACAAACCAAAGAAATTTTCATTATGAAAAGACTTATACCGTTTATTTTTACTCTTTTAACGCTCTCATTTTCAAGTAGTTTGAAGGCTTCTCACATGATGGGTGGGGACATGTCTTACAAATGCTTGGGCAAGGGGCAGTACAAAATCACCGCCAAAATTTACCGAGATTGTCGAGGTATTTCCTTCAATAGTCCTACTTTCGGTGTATATGCCGGAACAAACGGAGGTAATGGTTGTGGAAGTTCTGGTTTGTCTATCACCAGGACAAGCATCAAAGACGTAACGCCTCGTTGTTCTACAGCGAGTTCTCCGTGTACTCCCCAAAACACAAGTGGAACAGGAGAAGGTATCGAGGAGCATACCTACGAGGTTACGGTAGATTTTACTAAGACTCCATTGAGCAATTATGTGGGTAAAAGTACTTGCTGTGAAGTAACGTTTTACATCGGTCAGTGCTGTAGAAACGGTGCGATCACCACAGGTCCTGCGAATAACGACTTCTTTACAACCTGTATGATCAACATTTGTAACATCGCAAAAACCACAAATAAGTGTAACTCATCACCTCAGTTGAGTAACCCTCCCATCGGTTTCTTGTGCTGTAACCAAGCTTACTACTTCAACAACGGTGCGATTGATACCATTGATTATGATTCATTCTCTTATGGTTTAACACACGGTATCAACTCTTTGCCGAATAACTCTGTTTCTTACGCGTCTCCGTTTACTTCTCGGTATTTCATGACGCCCTATTGTATTCCGCCAACCTCAATCAAATGTTCGCCAAACCCCAAAACCAATCCGCCTAGGGGACTTCACTTTGATACATCAACCGGAGATATCATTTTTACGCCAACCAAATGTGATGAGGTGGGAATTGCGGTTATCGAGATGACGGAGTGGCGACAGGATAGCGCCTCCAAAAAATGGATAATCATTGGCAAAACGCGAAGGGATATGCAGTTGATTGTGAAAGACGACTGTGGATATAATAAAGCGCCCACAGTCTTAGGTCCTTACACATGGAAAGTCTGTGAGGGGGAGACCTTGAAATTCAAAGTGGAATCCGATGACGAAACCTTTTCACCTTACCAAACCATTCCAGATACAACCAACTTGAAATGGAACAAGGGTATTCCCGGAGCCAAATTTACTTTGGCCAATAAGAACGACTGGCCTGAAAAGCGCAAAGCATTTGCAAACTTTGAATGGACACCCCCAGTGGGAATGGCCTCAGACGTTGCATACTCTTTCACGGTTACGGTAACTGACGACCACTGTCCAAAACCTTCTCAGGCGATTCGTGGTTTCAAAGTGAAAGTGAACCCTCGGGCGTTCTCTACACGTAAATACACGACCCTGAAGTGTGGTAAATTTGCGATGGCCGCCGAGGTAAAAGCTTCTTTTAAAGGTGTGCCACAGTTCAAATGGAGCGTTCGTGATAGTTTGGGTTCCAACGAGTTATTCTACAGTACCAAGAAGTCCGATACCATGATTTTCTACCGCGGTGGAAAATACATCGTCGTACATACGGTAAACAACAGCGATAACTGTCCTACCATTTATAGAGACACGGTAATCATCCCCGATCCTCCGCAGGTTGTAATGGCCGACGCCGATACTTTCGCTTGCTTTGGTACAACCATGAAATTGACGGCAAATGTGTTGTATGGTAAGCCAAATTTCAAATACCATTGGACCCGTGTAGTGAAAGATACGGGCAATTCGCCTTGGAAAGCGGAATACCACATAGATGGTGATACATTAAGCGATTTGAGCATTCCAAATATCGATCGCGACTCTACAGTTAGAATCCGCATTACCGACGGAGATGGCTGTATATTCTATGATACTGCGACTATTTTTGTCAAACCATTGCCGAAATTGAGCATAGGTTTAGATCAACGCATTTGTACCTATGAAACTGCCACTTTTGATGCACAAAATGCAGATACAGTGAAATATAAGTGGAGTACTGGAGATACCACCAGAACACTCACCACCAATTTGAAAGGTTCTTATTGGGTTCAAGTAATGGAAACCAAATGGAAATGTACTCAGCGCGATACGGCTATAGTATTTGTAAACGATACAGTAGTGAGCTTAGCGGGTAACGATCAAACCATTTGTAACCAAAAGAGTACTGAAATTGCAGCGAGTCACAGACCCTTCTTGGAAACAGGCAACTACACTTGGAAAGACATTACGGGTAGCAAATCACTGGGCAATAACATAAAGTATACGGTTAAGCCGAACAATACCAATACGCCGGGTGGAGCGGCACAATTATTCTACTATGAGTTGTATACCAAAGTGACTCAAAGCGGTCACCAGTGTGAGGACCTAGACACCATGATGATTAAGGTAAACACATTGCCTTATGTGAAGTGGGATCCAAAACCCTTGAAGGCCCAGTGCTTTGTATATGGTGACATTGAAGTGAACCCCTTCTTCAACCAAGGTAAGAGTGTGAACACCCGCATGTGGGCCTTTGAAAACAAAGCCCCCAACAACGTAAATACAAAGCCCACTACTTCAACCAGTCCGGGCCCTGGCTTCGCCAGAAACTTCATCGACTCATTAACCGTAGGTCGTCATTTGTTCAAAACCACTTTCTTGAATAACGCCCAATTGCAAAATGGTAACAGTTTCCAAGCGAAGGTATATGCCCAATACACAGACACCAACGGTTGTGTGAACGTGGATAGTGTGATTCAGCGTATCAACGGTAACCCGATGGTAGACATTCACGACAGTTCTTTCTGTCAGGATTTGGGTCAAATCAACATGGACCAAATTACCTTCCGTCCGAAAGTAAAAATCGGTATCAAAGTGGATTGGACGGTGAAGAGCACCCCAGGAGGTATAGACCCCGCGACCATTTTGGTGAACGAGAATCCTTTCGGAACCCCAAGTTGGGTGTTTAAGTTTGGAGATCCTACCCAAGACAATTACCAAGGCGATTACAAATTCCAATTGTGTGTGGAAGATCAGTTGACCGGTTGTTTAACCTGCGATACAGTAAACATCAAGATCATCCCCGAACCTACGGTGAAAGTAACCAGTCCCAACCCGGTGTGTGTGAACTGGGATACCATGGAACTGTACGACTTCATCAAAGTGAATGGGATGCAGGCCAAGGATAAGGATGGTTCAGTGTTTGAAATCACGGAGTATAACTACGACCGCAACGATCCTAAAGTGAAAAACACCAAGTTGCTGTTGGGCCACAGATTCTTGCCCTCATTCGGAACAGGAACTTGGATGATTCGCTACAGCAATGCCGCAACCGGCTGTTTGAAGCAAGATAGTTTCTACATCTATGTGAATGACACCCCCAATGCGGTGTTGTTGGGCCCCACCACCTTGTGTGTGAGCGGCAGTCCCTTGGATTTGAATACCCGCATCAACACAGCGCAAACCAAACCAGCATCTGCCATTGGGGTATGGACAGGAACCAGCGCGGGTGTTACCGTAACGGGTGCATCAACCTTCAAGCCATTCAGTCAAGGTAGTACGGCGAACATTGAAGGACCTCATAGCTTCCGCTTTACCTACACCGACAACAATGGATGTTCCGATACGGAGGTATATAATTTGTTTGTGCGGAATCAACCCACAATCAATATCACCACTCCGAAACCGGCCAGCGCCTGTGAGGGCAGTCCGTTTGCAATCCAAAGTACGAGCAAATACAGCGATGCCAAAGTACAATGGGTATTACAAAAGCATGCCAGCGGCACCATGAGCGATGGAACGTTCGCCAATGGAAGCACATCTGAGAATATTTTGTACGTGCACGGCGCGCAAGACAAAGTAGACAAAGGGGCTTCCTTGAAAGTGACCACCACGGCCATTGCCAACGATGTATGTCCTCAAGCCAGCGACAGCATCGAAATCATCTTGCACCAATATCCTGATTTGTCGCCCATTACCATGCAGACCGGTTGTGTTCCTTTGACCACAACATGGACGGTAAATGATGGTCGCGGAATCCCATCCAACCAGATGGCATACCGTTGGGATTTTGGTAACGGAGATACCTCACTTTTGCAGAACCCTGCGAATGTGATCTACCCAACACAGGGCAGATACAACGTGAGTGTGGTGGCCAACAACATAGCTGGAAACTGCAAGGATACATCGGTAACCACGGTAGAGGCATACCCCATACCGGTAGCGTCGTTCTACACAGACCCTACCAAGACCACTGTGGCCTTGCCAAAGTTCAGAATGTTCAACCAATCAACCGTAACCGCATCGCCGTTTAACCCAACCATGCGTTACCTGTGGGATTTTGGTGTACCAAGCTTGTTGGATGATACATCTACGGCGAAAAATACCCAATACTCATACGGAAAAGATACGGCTACATACAAGATTACGTTGATCGTAACCACCGATAAAGGCTGTAAGGATACCGCTTATAAAACTGTACACATTGGTCCGGACATCATCGTGTTTATCCCTGATGTCTTCACTCCAGACGATGCGGGTCCGAACAGAAACAACACATTCAACGTGGCCGCTTTGAACTACAAAACATTCCAAATGTCGATCTATAACCGTTGGGGTGAGAAGTTGTATGAAACCAATGACTTAACCAAAGGTTGGGATGGACGAGCTAACGGCGCAGAATGTATGCAGGGCATTTATGTTTATCACGTAGAAGTTACCTCTTTCGAAGACAAGTTATACAAATACGACGGTACACTGACCTTGTTGCGATAATCAATAAACTAGATTCAAATAAAAAAGGCCGTCTATGACGGCCTTTTTTATGCGATAAACAAAAAAAAATTATCCCAGTACACGAATGGCCTCCGCCAACAATTGTTCCTTATCCACCGGAACCACACCAGTCTTTTCACAGACAAGACCACCCGCCAAATTGCTAATCTCAGCCAAAGTTCTGGCGTCGGTTTTTGCACTCAAACACAAGGCAGCCAGAGAAACAACCGTATCACCAGCGCCACTTACATCGGCAATGGTGCGCAGATGGGCAGGAATGTGATGCGTGTTCTCAGTGGTTTTAATTACCACGCCTCGCTCCGACAATGTCACCAAGGTCAACTCATTGTTTAGCACTTTCATTAACTGCTCAATGGCGTCATTCACCGATTCTCTGTCACCCATATCGCTGTCGATCTTCAAACCCTCTTTAATTTCCTTCAAATTGGGCTTGAACAATGTAACCTGTTTGTATTCCAAGAAATTTGCCTTCTTCGGGTCAACCACGGTAGGTATGCCCTTTTGAATGCATATTTTAATCAGGGTTTGGATGTTCTTGTTGTGCAAAACCCCTTTGTTATAATCTTCAAAGATCACAACATCACAGTTTTCCAATTCCTCTACAAAACGCTGTTCAAGTAAAAACGAATCAACCACATCTAAATCGGTCGTGATTTCATGGTCGATGCGCAATAATTGATGGTTGTTGCCCAAAACACGGGTTTTGTGGGTGGTTTTTCTTTTGTCGGAGTGAATCAACCCACTACAAGAAAGTCCATTTTTGACCATGATTTCGCGCAGGTCTTTTCCTTCTTGATCTTGACCAACAACCGTACACAAAATGGGTGTCGCGCCCATAGCTTTTACGTTCAATGCAACATTGCCCGCGCCACCCAAGCGCTGATCAAACCGGACAACATCAACCACTGGCACAGGGGCTTCGGGAGATACGCGCTCAACCTTTCCAATGATGTAACTATCAATCATTATATCACCCACGATCAATACGCGCTTCTTAGAAAATGTGCTAAACAGTGTTTGTATCTGGTTCATCGCCACAAAAATACGACTCAATCCTTGAGATTTCTCAATGCCTCAGCAATTCTATGGCCGGCTTTCATCAACTGTTCTTCCGACGCCGCATAACTAAATCGAATGCAACTGGGGTGTCCAAAGGCTTCACCTGAAACCGCGGAAACATGCCCTTTATCGAGTAGGTACAAACACAAATCATCCGCTGTACTGATTAACTGTCCGTCTGGCGTGCTCTTACCCAAGTAATAACTTACATCAGGGAACAGATAAAAGGCCCCATCGGGCAAATTGCAGGGCAAGTTGGGGATTTCAGACAAAGCAGCATGAAATGCATTTCTGCGCTTTTCAAACACAGCTTTCATTTGCGCAACGCTGTCTTGAGGTCCTTCCAGCGCCTCAACACTGGCCATCTGAGAAACAGAACTCGCGCCGCTGGTCATCAGCCCTTGAATTTTATCACAGGCACTTACCAGGGCCGTTGGACCTGCCAAGTAACCCATTCGCCAGCCCGTCATGGCGTAACCTTTTGATAGTCCATTGATTACGGCAATGCGGTCTTGCAGTTCGATATATTCCGCCAAACTATTGTGACTGCCCGCATAGTTGATTTTTTCATAAATCTCATCCGATAAAATGAAAATATTGGGGTATTTCACCAACACATCCCGCCAAGCTTTGAGTTCATCTTTGCTCATTACGCTACCGCTGGGATTACAGGGTGATGAGAACAACAACAATTTGGTTTTGGGTGTGATGGCCGCTTCCAATTTGACCGCACTTACCTTGAAATCTTCTTCGACCGATGTGGGGATGCTCACCGGGATACCCCCCGCATATTGGATCATTGAAGGGTAACTCACCCAAAAAGGGGCCGGTATGAGTACTTCGTCGCCGGGATTTACCAAAGCCAAAATTGCATTCAACAAAGAGTGTTTGGCGCCGTTGCTGACAATGATATTTTCGGCTTTGTATGACAATCCATTTTCTTGCTGCAATTTGTTGGCAATCGCTGTGCGCATTTCTGGCAACCCGGCCACCGGGGGATAGTGCGTGTATCCTTTTGCCATTGCCGCCGAGGCTGCCGCGCAAATGTGGGCAGGGGTGTCGAAATCTGGCTCACCAATACTCAAATTGATTACATCAACGCCGGTGGATTTTAACTCCCGTGAACGTTTGGTCATGGCCAAGGTTTGACTCTCTACAATGTCGTCTACGCGATTGCTTAATGGTATCATCTCTAACAAAACTACCCATGTTTTCCGCAGTTTTCACGCGTTTTTATCAAATGTTTATCTACACACAAGCGCAATTTGTGAACGATTGTACCATTTACTGATCACTAATGATATTTTTGTTCTTGTGAAAATTCTGTTCGTTGCCAATCGCATGCCTTACCCACCATTTCGTGGCGATAAGCTGAAGATTTTCAATTTGGCGACACAGCTCTGCGAGCATCACGAACTGCATCTACTCACAATGGCCGAGAATGCCGAAGACATTGCCTCCGCCGAACACCTGAAAACTTGCAAAATACATTCGGGCGGGGGAGAGCGATCGCTATTTAACACCGTGAATTTTGTATATCGCCCCAAGTGGAAATCGGCGTTGTCTGCTTTTATCGGACTTTTTCAGACGCGTCCCATTCAAGTGGCCTATTTTCGCTCATCCACCTTTGCCAAATCGCTTCGACAAGTGTTGTTGGAAAATGAATACGATGCGATACATGTTCAACACCTCCGCATGTCGCAGTATTTTGAGCAATCGGCCCCAAGAACCGCCATTTTGGATTTGCCCGATGCGTTTAGTTTGTATTGGAAACGACGGATTACCGCGGCCAAAACCCCATGGGATCGCTGGTTTCGACAACTCGAATTCCGCAGAATGGCCAAATACGAACAGCGTATGCTTCCCATGTTTAGACAGTCTTTGGTATGTTCTCTAGAAGACAGAGCCTATCTTATGAACTTGGGAATCAACAACGTAGATATCTTGCCCAACGGGGTAAATATCGATTCGTTTGCCCCTCAGCTGGCAGAAGCCATCATCGCCAACCGCATTCTGTTTACCGGTAACATGGATTACGCTCCCAACATCGACGCCGTTCAATATTTCGTGGAAGACATCCTGCCCCTGATCGTGTCCAAAAATCCCGAGGTTGAGTTTGTGATTGCCGGACAGCGACCTGTTAAATCTGTGTTGGATTTGGCCTCGGACCGGGTGAAAATTACCGGGTTTATTCCCAATTTGGCCGATGAATACGCCAAAGCCCATGTGGTGGTATCGCCCTTGCGTATTGGCGCGGGTACCCAAAACAAAGTGCTTGAAGCCCTGGCCATGAACCAAGCGGTGGTATGTTCAGAAGTTGGCTTTGCGGGTTTGGGCCTGGAAAATGGCAAAGGCATATTGATGGCCAGCAACCCCCAAGATTTTGCCGAACATGTGTTGCGAATTTTGGCCGATGAAACCCTCAGAAAGCAATTGGGTGAAACGGGCGGACAGCATGTGAGGGAAACCTTTGCATGGTCGGCCGTGGCCCATCAACTCCACCAATATTTTATAAAATTATCCTCATGAAAAAGATATCCTTTGTACTGACTTTGGTCGTATCGGTTGCGTCTCAGCCCGCCATCGCCCAGAAATCAACTGCGGCAAAAGCTGCGGTGCCGGTAATGCCGGTAAGTACAACCATCGCGGCCTTACCCGACTCACTGATTAAACCGATGTTGAATCAGGTGAATTTTAGGATGATCGGTCCTGCCACCACCAGCGGAAGAATCGTAGACATCGCGGTGAATCCCTTGAATAAATCCGAATACTATTTGGCGGCTGCCTACGGCGGTGTCTGGAAAACGGTCAACGGCGGCACCACCTACCAACCCATTTTTGACGGATACGGCACCCAAAGCATCGGTTGCTTGGCCTTGGATCCCACCAATCCCAACATTGTTTGGGTCGGCACCGGCGAAAACAACAACCAACGCAGCGTGGGCTATGGCAACGGACTTTACCGCAGTTTGGATGGAGGGAAATCGTTCGAAAACATGGGGCTGAAACTCTCAGAACACATCGGCATGATCAAAATCGACCCGAAAAACACCAACCGCATTTGGGTGGCTGCCTATGGTCCTGTTTGGAAAGAAGGCGGAGAGCGCGGCTTGTACCTCACCGAAGATGGGGGCAAAACCTGGGTTCGCAATTTCCACGTGTCGGACAACACCGGTTGCCATGAAATCCATATCGACCCCAACATGCCTGGAACCTTGTATGCTGCGTTTCACCAGCGCCGCAGGCACGAATGGACCTATCTCGGCGGTGGTCCTGAATCGGCCTTGTATAAGAGTACTGATAACGGCAAATCTTGGCGGAAGTTGGGTGGAGGACTCCCATCGGGCGATTTGGGAAGAATTGCGGTTGCCGTGAGCTCAAAGCCCGGTTTGATGTATGCCATGGTTGAGGCGGAAGAAGGCAAAGGCGGCATTTTTGTGAGTTATGATTACGGCGAGAGCTGGAGCAAACAAAATCCATTCTTTACCGCTGGAAACTATTACCAAGAGATTTTTGTGGATCCTACCAACCCCAACCGCTTGTTTTGTATGGACTCCTACATGAAAGTGTCCGATGACGGCGGCAAAACCCTCCGAAACGCGGGCGAAGGCAATAAACATGTAGACAATCACATAATTTGGATTGATCCCGCACAACCGTCGCACTGGCTGGTAGGTTGTGATGGTGGACTGTATGAGACGTTCGACAACGCTCAAAACTGGAATTACAAAGACAACATTTCCATTACCCAATTTTATCGCGCATCGGTAGACAATGCCTTGCCCTTTTACAACATCTATGGCGGTACCCAGGACAACAATACTTTGGGCGGACCTTCAAAGAACAATTCGGCCAATGGGGTGAGCAATGACGATTGGTTTGTAACGGTGGGTGGCGATGGTTTTAAGTCGCAGGTTGACCCCAGCAACCCCAACATTGTCTACAGTCAATGGCAGTATGGCGGTTTGGTGCGCTACGATAAAGTTACCGGTGAAGCGGTGGATATCAAACCCACCATTGGCATCAACGAGGCGCCTTTGCGATGGAATTGGGACGCGCCCTTGATCATTTCTCGCAGCAATCCCAAGGTGTTGTATTTTGCAGCCAATCGCGTGTTTAAAAGCGAAGATCGGGGCGATTCTTGGACACCCATAAGCGGAGATTTATCGCGCGGAATCGATCGCAATACGCTGCCCATCATGGGGAAAGTGTGGGGTGTGAATGCCGTAGTGAAAAACCAAAGTACCAGCATTTATGGCAATATTACCACGTTGAGCGAGGGCAAAAATGGCGAGTTGTATGCTGGTACCGACGATGGTTTGATTTGGCGCAAAGAGGCCAGCAGCAGTGTTTGGCTCAAGTGCGGAGTAGCGTCCAATGGCGAAATGAATTTTCCTGATGCGCCGAAAGGACAGTCCAATGGAGTGGGCCATCCCTTTATTTCGATGGTTTATGCATCGCCGAATTCTGGCAATGTGTATGCTGTGTTGGATCATCATCGATTTGGTGACTTCAAACCCTACGTTTACAAGAGCAGCAACGGTGGGGCTACATGGACAAAAATCGTATCGGGACTGCCCGAGAACGGTCCGGTTAAAACGGTGATTGAAGATTTCAAAGATCAGGACATTGTGTTGGTGGGTACGGAGTTTGGATTGCACATTAGCGTAAATGGCGGCAAGCAATTTTTGTCGTGGCAGGGCGGAATGCCTCCGATTGCGATCAAAGACATGGTGTTTCAGGAGCGCGACGATGACTTGGTGTTGGCGACGTTTGGTCGTGGGTTTGCAGTTTGCGACGACTACGAAAAAATCCGCGATTACAAGTTGATGTTGATGGGCAACGCCGGGTTGGCGAAAATGAATTTTATTGTGCCTGTGAGTCCGGTGAAACTGTTTGTGCCTGCCACGCCATTGGGAGGAAGTGGTAACAGTCACAAGGGCGCTTCGAGATTTTCAGCACCCAATCCAACTGCAGGAGCGGTCATTTATTATCAGATTTCAACGGAGTTCTCTACCATTGCCAGTCGAAGGAAAAAGAGAGAGTCGGATGTGGCCAAAAATCCCAATGCATTGATTTATCCATCGAAAGATTCCATTTTGCTGGAAAGTTTGGAGGAGCCGGCCAAGGTATACATGGTGATTCGCAGTTCTGCTGAAGTTACAGCTGACAATGTGGTGGCAAAATTTTCGGTGAACGCGGCCAAGGGATTGGCCAGGGCAGAATGGAATTTGCGCTATTCAGATCCGTCGTTGCCAGTACCGGCCGATAAAGGATATCAAGCAGGTTGGGGGCCTTATGTAACGCCGGGGACCTATTATGTTCAGTTGGAGGCTTGGCAAAATGGGGCAGAGCGATTGCTGACTGGAGTGACCGAGATTGCAGTGTCACATTTGTTTGAATCGAGCATTCCGTTGGTGAGTAAGGAGGAAAAGGGCTTGCAGGTGGCAAAGTTGTTCAAGGTAAAGCAAGAGTTGTCTACCTTAAACGTTCGCATGGAAGAAATTCAAGCGGGGATTACGGCCATGAAAAATGCCATTGGGGTACCCAACACGAACGCGCGCGATTTTGCGCAATTGTCGGCCCAGTTACAGTCCGAGTTCAATGCGGTGAGTTTGGTTGTCAATGGCAACGGGGCTTTGGCTGCTGAGGAGTTTGAAACCACCGAAGGGTTGAATGAATTGTTTGGATCGGCGTATTATTCTTGTTTCGATGCGTTGAATGCGCCCACCAAGACCCACTTGCAGAAATTGGATATGGTTTCTGTTGGGGTGTTGGACATGAACAAAAAGCTCAACGGAATGGTGAGTCAATACAATGGTTTGGCCTCTCAATATCCTGCGCTGCGATTGCCGGTTTTGCGGTAAAAAATAACGGATAAAAAATATCTCAAGGCCAGCATCATTGCTGGCCTTTTTTTTGTGCGAATGACATAACTAAATTGTTTAAATGGGCTTATTTATATTTCTATTTGTCAATGGGTGAGCAATTTGAATCTGAGCCATTAACAAAGTTACGACGCCCAAACTCGGCTGATTCAGTAATTGCATTTGCGGAAATCGGTTCGATATCAAATAGAAGAGGCCGCCCACAGGGCGGCCTCTTCTGTTATTGGTGAAGTCTGACCCGGTCAGACAAAAATTCAATTAGTGTTTGTCCTTGCAACAAGCCTTCTTTTCAGGGGCTTGCGCTTGCTTTTTATTTTTGCAGCAGGCATCGCCTTTGCTACAAGCTTTGTCGTTGTCCTCTTTGCAAACAGGCTCGTTAGAACAACCCTCGTGTCCTTTGCCGATGAATTTGCCATCTGCACCGTACATCGACATGCAAGCTGCTTTTTCAGTAGAATCGCAGCCCAAAGAATCGCACATCGCAGCGCACTGTTCCTTGGTCAAAGTAGCGCAAGTGCTCAAATCGCATTTGCCCATCATTTCCTTTTCGCAATGCTGCATTTCAACACAAGCCGCACCATTTCCATTGTTAGGACGTTCGCCGAACGATTTGCCCGCAATGAAAGGCGCAATTACCAATGAAACGATCGACATCAACTTGATCAAAATGTTCATTGAAGGTCCAGAAGTGTCCTTGAATGGATCACCCACTGTATCGCCGGTTACAGAAGCTTTGTGTGGCTCAGATTTTTTGTAGAAGGTTTCTCCGTTGATTTCAACCCCTTTTTCAAATGATTTTTTGGCGTTGTCCCATGCACCACCGGCGTTTGATTGGAAGATACCCATCAACACACCTGATACCGTTACACCGGCCAACATACCGCCCAATACTTCAGGACCGAACAAGAAGCCCACAACAACGGGAGAAATCAAGGCAATCGCACCTGGAGCCAACATCTCGCGGATAGAGGCTTTTGTAGAAATCGCTACACACTTTTCATATTCAGGCTGTGCCTTATACTCCATGATCCCTGGGATTTCACGGAACTGACGGCGAACTTCATTTACCATGTCCATGGCTGCACGACCTACAGCCGCAATCGCCAAAGAAGAGAAGATGAAAGGAATCATACCACCCACAAACAACCCTGCCAATACAGGGGCTTTGTAAATGTCGATGGCTGTGATGCCAGAAATTCCCACAAAAGCCGCAAACAATGCCAAAGAGGTCAAAGCCGCTGAAGCAATTGCGAAACCTTTACCCGTGGCTGCAGTGGTGTTTCCAACCGCATCCAAATTGTCGGTACGTCCGCGAACTTCCTCAGGCAACTGACTCATTTCAGCAATACCACCGGCGTTGTCGGCGATTGGACCGAAAGCGTCAATGGCCAACTGCATTGCTGTTGTGGCCATCATACCTGCCGCGGCGATAGATACACCGTACAATCCAGCAAAATAATAGGATCCCATGATACCACCGGCCAAAACCAAGATGGGTAAAACGGTAGATTCCATTCCTACGCTCAAACCACCGATGATGTTGGTGGCGTGTCCTGTGCCAGACTGACGGATGATCGACATAACAGGGCGTTTGCCCATGGCGGTATAATATTCAGTGATGATACTCATCAAAGTACCCACAGCCAAACCAACCACAATCGCAGCAAAAACACCGTTGCGGGTGAAATCTTCGCCACGAGCGGCATCAAACCAAGACATTTTCTCTGGCAACAAAGCGTTTACCACGAAATAAGAGGCGATACCTGTTAAAGCGATGGATGACCAGTTACCCAAATTCAAGGCGTTTTGAACGCTATCGGTTTCGTTTTTCACTTTTACGAACCAAGTTCCAACAATAGAGAATACCAATCCCAAACCAGCAATCACCATCGGCAACAAAATGGGAGAGAGACCGTTATAGGCATCTTGTGCGTTGATTTCTTGTCCCAATACCATGGTAGCCAAAATGGTTGCTACATAAGAACCGAACAAATCGGCACCCATACCTGCAACGTCACCCACGTTATCACCTACGTTGTCTGCGATGGTAGCAGGGTTGCGCACGTCATCCTCAGGGATACCCGCTTCTACTTTTCCTACCAAATCAGCCCCAACGTCAGCAGCTTTGGTGTAAATACCACCACCTACACGGGCAAACAATGCGATGCTTTCAGCACCCAAAGAGAAACCTGCCAATACTTCGATGGCTGTTTTCATCTCGTCGCTGTTTACGTTGGTTACATTGAACATTTCCAAGAACACGATGAACAATGATCCCAAACCAATCACGGCCAAACCGGCAACACCCAATCCCATAACGGTTCCACCGTTGAAAGATACTTTCAAGGCTTTTGACAAACTTGTACGGGCGGCTTGTGTGGTACGTACGTTGGCTTTGGTGGCGATGTTCATACCAATGTAACCCGCGAATGCCGACAAAACGGCACCAATCACAAAGGAAATTGAAATCACCCAACTCGAGTGGATGGGGTGCTCAGCAGTTCCAGAAAATGTTCCAGACCAAGCCAACAAGATACCCGCAATCACCACGAAGTAGCTCAAAACTTTCCATTCTGCCTTCAAAAAGGCCATAGCACCTTTGGCAATGTAGCCTGCCAATCGCTGCATGTTCTCATCGCCCGCATCTTGCTTGCTAACCCATGCACTCTTGATAGCCATCACAAGGAGGCCAACAACGCCCAACAAAGGGACCAGGTAAAGGATATTGTTTGTCATATAAATATTGTCTTCTTTTTACAGAGCCGCGAAAATACACAAGTTTGCCCCAAAAATCAAAAGGAGTTCCCTTGAGTGGGACTTCTAAGTTGGTGAAAGACCCTTTACTGAGCGTCTTGGGCTACCAACAATTTGGAAGAATAGGCAGTAGTTTCTGTGTTAACAACCACTTCGAAGAGTCCAGAAATGCCGGGTTTTAGTATGAGTCGATAGTTGCCGGATGCATCTGTTTCAACCGCATTGTGCTGGATTAATTGTCCAACCGCATTGTAAATACTCACCGTCACGCCAACCTGTGCGGGCAAATTCCCCAAGGTGGTAAATCCCTTGCTGGGGTTGGGGTACAGGGTGATGCCCGGGCTTTGCGCATCCCAACGATCCAACGTGTATTTCGTATTTGCCGTGGTTGCCAAACTCAAATTTTGGTAGCTGCCAGAGCCAGTGGTTTCCCATCTAAAGGCCCGAACCGCATAGTTATAGTTGCCATTGTTTGGGTTTATCACGGTGGGTTTGCAATAATCGAAATAGACCGTGTCTGTGGTTACGGAATTTCCCAATCCGCAGTAGGTAGCGATTTCCTTGTATTCTTGTGTATTTTGATCGATGCGATACACCACGTAGCCGTCAACTTTGTCGGCAGACTTGTTCCATTTGAGCTGGGTGCCGCCGTTAATTTCGATGGCAGAGAGCATTGACGGAGGTTTTACATAAAGCATATTTAATGTTGGATCGCCAATGAGGGCAATGAAAACGCCATTCCACGAGAAGTTAAATGCACCGTTGAAATAGTCGTTTACGTTGTTTTGGGTGATTTTCGCGCCGTAGCCAATGTTTTGACCCAGCCCCATGTGGTGCAAATACCACTTTGGGATACCGCCCCAACAGCTGGTCAATGATCCGCCGGCCAGTGCACCGCGAAGGATGTTGTTTTTACTGTCCCAATCCCCAAAATAACTGCCCGCCAACATGGTAAAAGCGTTGGAGAATTTTCCTTTGCTGCTGGCAAAATTATAGGTAGTACCAATGCCACTGCAGCTGCTATAACTGCCGGCGCCGCAACCGTAGCTCCATAAATAAGAGCCAGCATTTTGTTCGGTGAAATAGTCTACCGCGTCGGAAAAACTATCCAATCCAACAAAACAGGGCAAATTGTGATAGCCGGTAGAAGCCAAATTGAGGCCCGTGAAATTGTTGTCGATCAACCCCCGTCTGCGAAATTGGGTTTTGCCCATCTTGTAATCATGCACGCGGTTGAGGTATTCTCGGGTTAATTGGGTGTCGTTCTTGGAGAAAGCGTCCATGTCATAAAAATCGGCCCGACCGATTTCATAAACGATTGGACATTCGGGCGCGGATTGATCGAATTTGCCATCGCCGGGTACATTTTTATGTCGCGCTTCAGAGCCGGTGGTACAATTGACAATTTCATCGCCCCAGAAGCAATCCACTGTACCGTAGTATACGTCGGCAGGCCAGGCTCCGGTGTGGTTGCCAACCCCTTCCACGTGTCCGTCTGGCGGTGGTCTATCGCCATTGTTAGAGAAATTTCCGGAGTAGGGAACGGGTACATGTCCAAGGATATAGAGGGCTTTGGGTGCTTTGGGCAGTCGCTTGATGTGTGCTTCCAATTTGGCTTTCACGGCATCTACCTTTTCGGTTCTGCCAACCACCACATAGGATGGAAACCAGCCATCGTTAGATAAGTCATTGCCAAGGGTAGCGATTTCTGATTTCAGGGCTTTGATGTAACTGCTATCGACCAATAAAACGATGCCTCCCCGGGTGGGATTGGGTTTGAATTGGTTGCCCACGTAAATGTATCCCAGGGCTTCGGTGGTGGTGCCATTCACTTTGGTGACGCGGTATTCCCGACTAAATCCTTTTGAGAGGGTATCGCTCCAACTAGTGATGGTTCCAGCGAGTGTGGCATCGGGACCTTTCCAACTGTTGTTGGCATGCACGAAATCGCGGTGATAAATCATGTATTTGCCCGTGTAATTGTCTTTGGGCCATTTCAGCGTGATGCTGCCATCGCCATTGGCGGTGGCTGAAACTTGTACCACTTGAGTTTTGGCAATTTGACTATGGAGGTTCACCGTTGTAACGCCCAATAGAAGGAGTGCAATGGAAGGTAAAAAGATTTTCATGTTTTTCAAATATAGATTTTATTTCAAAAGTGATTCGGTTTTGTGGATTCTGTGTGTATGAACATGGTTGAAATCGCTTATTTTCGCATCCAAATTCGAAATGAAACAATTTAGACTAGTATCGATGCTCCTTTTGGGTATGATTGCGGTTCAGTCGTTTGCCCAAACCGCCGCGCCAAAGCCCAAAAAACCAGCCGTTAACGAACAAAAAGAAATCTCTCCAGCCGTTCAGATTTATTTTGAAACCAACAAATCGGTGATTAAGCCTGCTGAATTGGTGAGGTTGAAGCGATTGCTTGATACCTTGGATTCCAAAGATGAGTTCCGTTTGCTCTTGACCGGTCACACCGATTCTTCGGGTAACGATGAATTGAACTTGAAACTGTCACAAGCGCGTGTTGATGCGGTGTATCAATACTTGATCGACAATGACATTGAAGCGGATTGGATGAACCGTCAGTACTTTGGTCGTGCCAAGCCCCGTGAAAAGGAGGAGACTTCTGAAGAGAAGAAAGCCAAAAACCGCCGGGTGGAAATCACCATTTTGGAAAAGCCAAAACCCGTGGAGAAGCCCAAACCAAAGCCTGTATACAAAGATACATGCACGGCTGATACCACCATTTACGTAAACGGTGTTGGCATGACCATGAAAGTGTGCGATTTCAAGAAAATGTGTCCTCGCGGCGCAACCAACTGCATCAAAATCAAGAAGAATACTTCCATTGAGGAGTTGATAAGCAGCGGAACGCCTTTGATGACCGCCAAGAGCGAAGGATTGAATTGGGCTGGTGCTTACGAAGTGCGCATGCCTGGTGATACTTGTGCTGCAGTGCCTGTAACGATGACCATTGCCATGGATGCCGCCATCTACAAAAAAGCCAAATTGCAGGTGTATACCCGTGATGGAGAAACCAACATCAAGCCAGACAAAACCAAAAAATTGGGTATTGCCAAAGGAAAAGAGCAGATCAAATATTCGTTCCCGCTCACTTGCAATGGTTCTTACTTCATTTGCGGTCCTGCCGGAAAATCGAAAAAAGCCATCATCTTGGATAAAACCAAAAAGGCCGATGAGATGTATGTCATTTCACAAAGCACCATGGCGATCATTCCTTGCAAAAAGATTGGCAATGGAAAGTGGGAAGTATCGTACAGTAAAATTGAGGACCCTACCTTAACGGTGAAACTTTCCGATGGTGAGACCATTTTATCGGACATCAACATGAACAGCATCCGCAAGATGAAAAAGCCCGGATTGTTGCGTAAAAAATATAAAGTAAAAGGAAAACATCTTCAAGGGTAATACTGCGAAATGGAAAAGTTGACCAACCGTTCACGCCAGGTCGTGGATAAAAAAATGACCTTCGCTGAGCAGATTTATTTGCCAGCCATTTTTGGGGGGATGTGGATTACGTTGAAGCACTTCTTTAAAAAGCCCGCAACCTCGCAATATCCTGAGCAAATACGTCCCAGGGCCGAGGTGTATCGCGGGCAGCATGTATTGAAGCGCGACGAACAGGGCAAAGAGCGCTGCACGGCTTGTGGATTGTGCGCCGTTGCCTGTCCGGCCGAAGCCATCACGATGGTTGCTGCGGAACGCGAAAAAGGCGAAGAGCATTTGTACCGCGAGGAGAAGTATGCTGCAACCTACGAAATCAATATGCTGCGCTGTATTTTCTGCGGATTGTGTGAGGAAGCCTGTCCCAAGCAAGCAGTATTCCTAACCGATCGCATAGTAGATGCCGAGTTTGGCAGAGAAGATTTCATCTACGGCAAAGACAAGTTGGTTGAGCCGGTGGATGCCCGTGTAGATATTTCGAAACGACAAGTGTGGTCTAAATAATCATAAGATGCTTCAGAATTTACCCATACCATTTTTGGTACTTTCCTTTTTAACCATATTGTCGGCCTTGTACGTTGTGACCAGCAAAAATCCGGTGCACAGTGTGTTGGCATTGATATTTACTTTCTTCACCATTTCCGCGCATTATGTGTTGTTGAATGCCCAGTTTTTGGCAGTTGTAAACTTGATTGTTTACGCTGGAGCAATCATGGTATTGTTCCTGTTTGTGTTAATGCTGTTGAATTTGAGCAAAGAATCTGAGCCGGTGAAATCGAACTGGTGGGGCATTGCTGCGGCAATCTCTGCGGGTTCTTTGTTGTTGATTATTACCGCGGCATTCCAAGTGAGTGGTGAAGCGGTGGCGAAAAATCCCGTAGAGGGTATCGGCCTGGTAAAAGCCTTGGGCAAGGTATTGTTTACCCGTTTTGTGGTTCCTTTCGAACTCACCGGGATTTTGTTTTTGGCAGCCATGGTGGGTGCTGTTTTGTTGGGTAAAAGAGAGAAGGCGGTCGACGCTTTGATATCCAAAGAAGAATCCAACGGATGAGCATTTTGAGTGTTTTCAACCAAGTGGAAATTAGCCACTATATTTATCTGAGCACCGTGTTGTTTAGCATTGGGCTTTTTGGTGTGCTATTTAGACGCAATGCCATCATTTTGTTGATGTGTATTGAATTGATGTTGAATGCCGTGAATTTGTTGTTTACCGCCTTTTCGAGTTATATGGGTGATGCGGACGGACAGATTTTCGTGTTTTTCATCATGGTAGTTGCCGCAGCGGAAGCCGCTGTGGGACTGGCGATTTTGGTTCTGGTTTACCGTAACACGCGCAAAACCGATGTTAGTTTCTTGGATCAATTGAAAGGGTAAGGTATGTTGACATTGATGATATTTCTCCCGCTGTTGGGCTTTTTAGTCAACGGGATATTTGGCAAATTCCTTCCCAAAGCCATTTCGGGTTGGTTGGGAACGGCGGCTGTATTGGGTTCGTTTGTGATTGCTTTGATGAGTTTTATGGACTTGACCGGTGATACCACCATTCCAGAGCGCATCTACACCAAATTGTTTACGTTTTTGCATGTTGGCAATTTCCATGTAGATTTCGCATTTCAGTTTGATCGACTGTCGGCGGTGATGACCTTGATCATTACTGGAATTGGTACGTTGATTCACCTGTATTCCATCGCTTACATGCATGAGGATGAGGGGTTTTATAAATTCTTTGCTTATCTCAACTTGTTTATATTCAACATGTTGGTTTTGGTGTTGGGTTCGAATTACCTGATGTTATTCTTTGGATGGGAAGGCGTTGGACTGTGCTCATACTTGTTGATAGGTTTCTGGTACAAGAATGCGGATTACGGCAAGGCAGCGCGTAAAGCGTTTGTGATGAACCGCATTGGTGACTTGGGCTTGTTGTTGGGTCTGTTTTTGATTTACGATACGTACGGTTCTTTCGAATACCAAGAGGTGTTCCGCAGTGTTTTTGCTGGATCTGTTGAGTCGAATGCTGTGAATACCGCCATTGCACTGTTATTGTTTATTGGTGCGATGGGTAAGAGTGCCCAAATTCCTTTGTATACTTGGTTGCCCGATGCGATGGCAGGTCCAACACCTGTTTCTGCGCTCATTCACGCAGCAACCATGGTAACGGCGGGTATTTACTTGGTGATTCGCTCCGAAGCCATTTATGCTTTGTCGCCCTTGGCGCGTGAAGTCGTGATGTGGATTGGCCTGGCCACTTCGTTGATGGCGGCTTTGATTGGTTTAAAGCAGAACGACATCAAAAAAGTGTTGGCATACAGTACAGTGAGTCAGTTGGGTTTGATGTTTATCGCGTTGGGATGCGGTGCTTACACGGCCGCTTTGTTCCACGTGATCACGCATGCCTTCTTCAAGGCCCTGTTGTTCTTGGGTTCTGGTAGTGTAATTCATGGAATGCACCATGAGCAAGATATCCGACACATGGGCGGATTGCGCAAGAAAATGCCCATTACTTACCTCACGTTTTTGATTGGTACGCTGGCTATCACAGGTTTTCCATTTTTGTCGGGCTTCTTCTCCAAAGACGAAATTCTGGTATCGGCCTTTGCCCACAACAAATTGGTTTTTGGTTTGGCATTGATAGGTGCGGGTATCACTGGATTTTATATGTTCAGAATGTTCTTTGTTACCTTCCACGGTACTTACAGAAATACGCATCATTCATTTGACAAAGTGCACGAAAGTCCGTGGTTGATGACATTGCCTTTGTTGGTATTGGCGGTGCTTTCGGTGATTGGTGGGGTGGTAAACTTGCCTCATTATTTGGGAGAGGGTATTTCGGGCATATTGCACCATACCTTGAATTACGACGGTGGCGGAAAGTTTTCGCCCATCTTGATCTACCCTGAGCATGCACCTGAAATTGAGCATACCACTGAATGGTTGTTGTTGGGCATGGCTGTTTCGGTATTCGTCATTGCTTTCTTGCACACCAGAAACAAATATGTGGTTCAAGGGGCTGTGCCAGAGGCCGACAGCGCCCAAACGGGTATGGGCAAGGTGTTGGCAAACAAGTTTTACGTGGACGAAGCTTATGATACTGCTTTTGTATCGTCATTAGAAGCTGCCGGAGAGGTGGTTGGAAACTATGTCGATGACAAAGCCGTGAAGGGCTTGGTAGACGGTGTTGGATCGGGATCAAACGGAATCAGCCGATTGCTCTCAAAAATTCAAAACGGAAACATTGAATATTATTTGGTTTATATGGTGATTGGTGTCGCCTTGTTGTTGGCTTTTAATTTGTTTTAATCATGGAAGTAATCATTATTCCAATATTGGCTTCCATCGCGGTGATGGCCTTGGGTAAGCGCAATTCAATTGGGTTATCGGCCATATTGTCTTTGTTGCCTTTGATATTTGTTGCACAGTTTTTTCAACGTGTAGGGGTTGATGGGGGTTGGAAGACCTTGTTTGATCAGCCTTGGATTTCGGACAGTATCCGTTTTACAACGGGATTTGATGGACTTACGGGCGTATTGCTATTGTTAACCAATATTTTGGTGCCTGTGATTGTGCTTGGTGGGATTCGCAACGATGAAAATCAAACCAAAATCACCGCGCTTACTTTGTTTATGCAAGGGGCGTTGAATGGGGTTTTCATGGCGCAAGACGGATTGATGTTTTACATCTTCTGGGAGTTGGCGTTGATTCCGATTTATTTCATCACACTGAAGATGAGTGGTGAGAATGCCTTCAAAATTACTTTGCGATTCTTTGTTTACACGTTTGTGGGTTCTTTGGCGATGTTGGCGAGTTTGATTTACTTGTTTTTGCATACGGCCAATTTCTCATTTTCGTTTGAGGCGCTGCGGGCGGTGGAGTTATCACACACAGAATCATTGTTGGTGGGCGGTGGCATTTTGCTGGCTTTTTTGGTAAAAATCCCGGTGTTGCCATTCCATTCTTGGCAGGCCGATACGTACACAAATGCACCCGCCGCCGGAACGATGTTGTTGAGTGGCATTATGTTGAAGATGGGCTTGTATGGCTTGTTGCGTTGGTATTTGCCCTTGGCTCCTGAGAGCTTGGAGTTCTTCCAACCTTGGGTTGTGGGATTGGCAGTTGCTGGAGTGATTTATGGTGCTTTGATTGCGATGAGACAGAAAGACATGAAGCGATTGGTGGCATTTTCTTCTCTTTCTCACGTGGGTTTGATTGCCGCTGGGATCATGACATTGACCCTAGAGGGTTTGGAAGGCAGCGTGATTCAACTCTTTGTACACGGTATCAATGTGGTGGGATTGTTTTTGGTGATTGAGTTGATTGAGCGCAGTGCAGGAACACGCATCTTGGGTGAGTTGGGGGGATTGGCAAAATCGAACCGATTGTTCATGATTTTCTTCATGTTGATTGCCTTGGGAACAGTGGCAGTGCCCTTTACCAATGGTTTTCCTGGTGAATTGTTGTTGTTGAAGTCGATGTACGCGTATAAGCCGAGCATGGCTTTGTTGTCGGGGTTGACCATCATCTTCTGCGTTGTTTACATTTTCAGAATGGTTCAGTTTAGCATGTTTGGTGAGGGTAAGGCAGCGGTGGCCTCATTGAAATGGAATGAAATATTGGCGTTTGGAATCATTGCAGCCTTGATTTTGGGGTTGGGTTTCATGCCACAAATGATGATAGATATCGTGCACAATAGTATTGTTCAAATCGGTCAATGGGTTTCTGAAGTAAGGGGGGTAATGTCATGATTGCACTTTTTGTAACCTTTTTCAGCGCGGCGGTGCTGTTGTTTTTGGGATTAAACAAACGTGAATCGAGTTATTCATTGTTTGCGGCGTTGGCCTTGTTCGTCTCGGCGGGATTGTCTTGGGCCTGTTCTGCCAACTTGGTTTCGTTTCACGGTTTGGAGTCTTGGGTGCCTGCCAATATGATGCAGTTTGGCAAAGAGCAACATTTGTTTGCTGCTTTGTTGGCGTTTATTGTTGGCTTTATCCTATTGATGTTTAGAAAGAACGAAGTCATTGGAAACGACCAGCTGGGTTTGATGATGTTCAGCTTGTGTGGCGCTTACATGATGGTTTCTTACCAGCATTTGGTGATGTTGTTCTTGGGCATTGAAGTGTTGTCGATTCCATTGTTTGTGTTGGCGGGTGCCAACAAATCAAACTTGGCTTCCAATGAAGCTTCGTTGAAATACTTTTTGATGGGTGCTTTTTCAACCGGGATTTTCTTGTTGGGTACAGCGTTTATCTATGGTGGTACGGGTTCTTTGGAACTTGAAATGATGGGTATTAAACCCAGTTTCATGCATGCCATGCAAGGAATGCCTTTGCCAGTGTTAATCAATGCGGGGATCGTATTGATGAGCGTGGGGTTGTTGTTCAAGGTGGCGGCAGCGCCGTTTCATTTTTGGGCACCCGACGTGTATGAGGGCAGTCCAAACCGCACAACGTTGTACATGGCCACCGTGGTGAAAATCGCGGCTTTCGTGGCATTCTACCGTTTCCTGAGCACATTTGGCGGTATTGCTGATGCTTGGAAAGGTTGGATGTCGGTATTGGGCGCCATCACCATTTTGTGGGGAAACTTGGCGGCATTGAACCAAGCATCAGTGAAGCGTACTTTGGCATTCAGTAGCATTGCTCATGCCGGTTATTTGGTGATGTTCTTGTTGATGGCCGACGGTACCAATACTTGGATTTTGTGGTTCTATGGATTGGCCTATGCCATGGCCAGTTTGTTGGTTTTCTCGATAGCAAACCAAGTGTCGTTCCAAGGGGAGAGAGGTTTTGCTGCCTTTGATGGACTTTCCAAGAAATCGCCCGTGGCCGCAATTGCTTTGGCGGTGGGTGTTTTGTCGATGGCCGGGATTCCAGTAAGTGCGGGTTTCAACGCCAAATTTTACCTGTTCTCATTTGCTTGGCAACACATGCCATGGTTGGTGGGTGTTGGTTTGTTGGGATCGGCCATTAGTGTAGGATACTATTTCAAATTCTTCAAACACGCCTTCATGAATCAACCCTCGAACGACAATCCTGTGGTGGATCGTGGTTGGTTGATGCTGTTGGGTGGATTGATCCTGTTGCTGGGTGCCTTGCCTTGGGCAGTGCTGAATGTGATTTACTAGGTCTGGCTTTCAGGATTAAAAACGAACACCAAACCGGTAAACCAGCGCCCCAAAGGGCATGGAACGCGAGAAATCTCCGTTGACGGAGATACCCACCGAGGCCCAACTCGACATTGATTCATCGTAGGCGAAACCGACCAAAAAAATGGGACTGCTTACCCAATCGCGCTTGTTTTCAATTGGCACGAATGTGTTGATTGCGCGATACTCGGCTTGAAAGAAAATCTTATTGAAGGAAATCCGGGAAAATCCGAAGGCGCCACCCATGCCCGTGGTGTTGTAAATGCCTAAGTTTACCCCACCACCGAGAAAAAGCCGGTCGTTCAAACTCACGCCCGCTTGAGGATCAAAACAAAGAAACAGTGAGTATTGACTTCCATTGGTCATAAACTCTATCGCCTTGTAGCTCGATAGTTGACCGCTGAAACTGGGTTTTTCCTCGTAATCATCCATCAGACTATCGGTTGACGGTGTTTTTCTGTTGTTGTCAGATGTTTCGGTATTTTCTTTTTTCGTTTCACCATTTAAACCATCGTATTGGCCATAACAAATTTGACTCACTAAAAAGAGGATAAAAACTGTAAAACCTTTGGCTTGAAACATGGTGTAGTGCTTGTTTACCCGCAATTATACGCGTAAAATTGTAAATGTAAAGGCTACTATGTCAAAGATTCATAATTTCTCTGCAGGTCCATCTATTTTGGCAGAGAGTGCTTTTGAAAAGAGCATACAGGACATTCGCAATTTTGCCGGCACCGGATTGAGTATTTTGGAAGTTTCTCACCGAGGCAAGGAGTTTGAAAAAGTGATGGCGGATACCGCCCAGTTGGTGAGAGATCTACTGTCTGTGCCTAACAATTACGATGTGCTGTTTTTGCAAGGCGGTGCCAGTACACAGTTTTTTCAAATCCCATTGAATTTTTTGAAAACCAAAGCGGCCTTCACCCAAACAGGAACATGGGCCAGTCGTGCCATCGTTGAAGCACAAGGGTATGGACAAACCGAGGTTTTGGCATCCAGCAAATTTGCGAATTTCTCATTTGTACCGAAAGACTACACAGTGCCTGCCGATGCCGATTATTTTCATTGTACAAGCAACAATACCATCTTCGGGACACAAATGAAGGCTTATCCCAATTGCGGGGATGTGCCGTTGATCTGCGACATGAGCTCAGACATTTTTTCAAAGCCTGTAGATGTGTCTAAGTTTGCCATGATCTATGCCGGTGCCCAAAAGAACATGGGTCCTGCCGGAGTAACCTTGGTGATCCTTCGCAAGGATATGTACAGCCGGGTGGCCGATAGGCACATCCCAACCATGATGAAATATAGCATCCACGCAGAAAACGACAGTATGTACAATACGCCCCCAGTATTTCTAATTTTGGTGTCGAAATACAACCTCGAGTGGGTAAAAGAAGTGGGTGGTGTAGAAGCAATGGCTGCCAGAAATACGGCAAAAGCCGATTTGTTATACAATGCCATCGATAAGAGTCCTTACTTTAAGGGCACTGCTGCAGTGGAAGATCGCTCTCAAATGAATGTTTGTTTTGTGTTTAATGAGGAACATGTGCACTTGGAGGAGAAATTCAACCAAGCTTGCAAAGAAGCCAATTTGTCCGGGTTGAAAGGCCATCGCTCGGTGGGTGGATACAGAGCCTCGTTGTACAATGCGTTGCCCATCGAAAGCGTGCAAGCATTGGTTGATGTAATGGAGAATTTTGCATCATGAGAATTTTAGCGAACGACGGAATAGATGCGGCCGGTAAAGCCATTTTGGAGGCGGCTGGACATGAAGTAATCACCCAGAAAATTGCGCAGGATGAATTGCCCACGGCCATCGGCGATTACGATGTTTTAATCGTACGCAGTGCAACCAAAGTGAATGCGGCGGTGATCAATGCCTCAAATTTGAAGCTGATTGCGCGTGCGGGAGTGGGTTTGGATAACATCGACATGAAAGCTGCCGGCGAAAAGAACATCCCGGTGGTGAATACACCCAATGCCAGTTCACGCTCAGTAGCAGAATTGGTGTTTGCTCATTTGTTTTCATTGTCGCGCTTCTTGCATAAAGCCAATCGACAAATGCCTACCAATGGTATTGATGGGTTCAAAGACATGAAAAAAGTGTACTCTGACGGTTTTGAATTGATGGGTAAGAAATTGGGAATCATCGGTTTTGGTCGCATCGGACAGGAAGTGGCGAAAATGGCCATCGGACTTGGAATGGAAGTGTTGGTATACGATTACAAACAGCGTGAGTTCGATGTTGTGGTTCAATTGTCCAAAGCCTATCAGTCGAACAATTTCAAAGTTACGTTGAAAAGACAGTCTCTTCAGGCCGTTTTGTCGAACGCGGATTGCCTCACTATTCATACCCCTGGAAGTGCGGAAGTTATTGGATCGGCAGAAATCGCCCAAATGAAGCCAGGTGCCGTTTTGATCAATTGCGCTCGCGGTGGAGTTGTCAATGAAGCTGCGTTGGCAGATGCGTTGGTAAGCGGACAAATTTCATGCGCTGGGGTAGACGTGTTTGAAAATGAGCCTCCAACCAATGAATTAATGCTCTCTCAAGATAATTGTAGCTTGTCGCCCCACATTGGCGCTAGCACCAAGGAAGCCCAGGAAAGAGTGGGTATTGAGTTGGCAGAGAAGATTACTGGGTTTTTCAATTGAGATTGTTTTGACGAAATTAAGGGTACAAGCATTCAAGGCGTTGGTTCCGGTGCGTGAGCAGCAACAACGCATTCCAACCTATGGTTCAGGGAAACGCCCTCAACCAGAATTGGAGCAATTGGCCCGTAATGAATCGAATAGTTACATTCGGATTGTAAAACCTCAATTTTTGGATCCGGGGATCGAGCAAGACACCCCCGAGTTTTACGAGGCGAGTCGGGCTCATTTGGATGTTTTATTGCAAGCGCATGCTATGGATGTCATTCCGAATGCCATGTTTTTATACGAGCAGCAGCAACCAAACATCGCGCCATTGAGAGGGATTATTTTGGCTCTGGGCGCTGACAATTGTGCGGATGGCACAGTGAAAAAGCATGAAAATGTCATCGATATCAAAGTGGGAAGATTGGTTAAACACATTGACGTGTTGCAGTCTATTTGGGAGCCGGTTTTACTGACGCAAAAATTGCCCAATAACATCAAAGATTGGTTGCATGCGCCCAAAATGGAGTCGCCGTTGGTGGAAAATATCGATGTATTGGGGTTTGTTCACAGGGTATGGTTGCTTTCCGAACAGGAACAGTCAATTGTGTTGGAAGGTTTTCAGAAATTGGATTCATTGTATATTGCCGATGGTCATCATCGCGTGGCGGCGGTTACAAAATTTCTTCAAGGTGCTGACAAATGTGAATCTCAAGGATTGATGTCGTTGGTGATGGACCAAGATGATTTACTCATCAAATCCTTTCACAGAATCATCAAAGGGGTAGGTGAAAAGGATGTAGTAGGGTACTTTCAAGCTCATAAAATGGCTTTTACTCCCGTGTTGGATTTCGATTCGTTACAATTGAAAGCCAATCAAGCCATGGTAATTACCCGCGGGGGTGTGTATCAATTTGAATTGGGTCTGCCCAGTCCAACATTAAATGCCGTTGAGCAATTGGAAGTATCTCGAATCGAATCCGGTGTACTTTCGGAATTAATGGGAATTCACGACACCAGCAACGACGAACGAATTTCGTTTATGCGTGGCGATACTCCCTTTCCGCAGATGGATGCGATGGTAAAACAAGGAGATTGTGATTGTGTATTCGTGTTGCCAGCGAATTCGTTTTCTCAGGTGGAGGCAGTGGCAGATCAAAATTTAACGATGCCGCCCAAAAGTACTTGGGTTGAACCCAAATTGCTGACAGGGTTTGTGTCTCAATTGTTTGATTAGAACAGCGACAGTTGTTTTTTATCGGCTTTCAACTGAAAGGTTTCGCCCAATTCCACATACAACGCCTCGATGGCTTCCATGTCGATACTGTAAACGCTGGAGGTTTTCACCGACTTCATTGTGATTAGTTTTCCATCTTTCAATTTCTGTAGGTGACCAGAAACGGTACTCTGACTATAGGGTAGTTGATCTACAATATCCTGACAGCTGCAGGCGCCGTGTTGCATGAGGTGCTTTAAAATAGCAATTCTACCAGGATGGCCCATGGCTTTGAGTCCATCAGCCGTTGATGTGATTTTGTTTTCAAATTTTCCGCGTATTGCCATTTTTTCCTCTTTTATCGTGAATTGCAAATATACTATGAAATCTTATCGCTAAATAGCAATAGACTTAAATAATGCGGTGAATTTGGTGAATGGGCTTTCTCACTTTTTGAGCGTTGGCTATTGGGTCGTTTTCAGTGTCTCTGTATCCAACAGTGAGAATCACTGAGGCATGTAATTTTTTATCGCGCAGTCCCAACAGTTCATCCATGACTTGGCGGTTGAATCCTTCCATGGGTGTGCTGTCGATCCGCATTTGCGCAGCGGATACCATGGCTTTACCAAGCGCGATGTAGGCTTGATTGCTCGACCATTTAATGATTTCTTCGGCAGATTTGCCCCCCAAGAAACCCAAAATACTTTTCCTAAATCCATCCAGTTGAGAAATTTCACGATTTCTTACCTCAGCCACGAATTGCAGATAACTGTCTACCATTGCTTCTGTTACCTCTGTCCAAACAGCAAAGACGAAAACATGGGAAGCTTCGGTGAGTTGTGGCTGGTTGTAGGCCGCTTCACGCATCTTAACCCTGAGCTCAGAGGATCGTATATCGTAAATTTCGAATGGTTGCAATCCCAACGATGTAGCAGAAAGCCTAATAGATTCTAAAAGCGTATCAATTTGTGCTGCAGGTACTTCTTTGTTGATATAGCGTTTTGTGGCATAGCGCCAATTGAGATCCTCAATGATATTCATAAAACAAAGGTAATTCTGAATGCTTTAACACCATTCATACGGAATTGTTTGAATGCACGTAAATTTGAGGTTTGTCGAATACCCGCAGTAAAAATTTTACCAGAATGAAACATCCAATTAACTTCGGACAGCGACTTCATTTTTGGGCGATGTTGATTTTGGTTGAATCGTCGATTTTGCTAGGGTTGTTCTTTCCAGCTTTCATGGAAAATGCTGCGCTCCAATGGGATGCTACTGAAATTTATCTCCCTTGGAAGTATTTTGTTACCGAGCAATTGAAACAAGGGCTCCTTCCTCTTTGGAACCCATACATGTCTGGCGGATTTCCGCAGCACGGGGACCCCGGTACTTGGTATGAATTGAGTTATTTGTTTGCCGCTACCCACGAGTATAATTTGCAGTCGCTGTTGGTTGAGTATTTAACCCATTTGTTGATAGCCTCCCTTGGGTTCGCCTTTCTCTTGCGCCGTATCCATACCCCGAGCATTCCCGCTGGGGTTTTGGCAATTGTATATTCATTGAGCGGTTTTTTCTTGGGTAATGCCCAGCATTTGGGATGGGTGATTGGGTTTGCATGGTTGCCGTGGTTGTTGGGATTGATGTTGGGGATGTTTCGGTCCAAAGATGATGTTTCTGCACGATGCGCTTACGCTGTGCTCTTGGGAATTGTGGCCCATTTTCAGTTTGCTGGGGGATATTTGGGTGTAACCGCATTGGCGCTTTACAGTGCCGCAGGAATGTGGGTGTTTTGGATTTGTGCCGATCGAAACCACCGCTCGGTAAAGCAATTTATACAACAATTTTCGGGTTTGATTGTAAGCTTAGCCACTTTTATTGGCCTGTCGTTACCGGCTATATTGAGTTTCTGGGATTTACAGCAATCGATTACTCGTGCAGATGTGCTTTCGATCCAAGACATGCAATTTGGTCATTGGCCTTGGAGAGCAATCGCATCGATGTGGTTTGTGGAAGCCGACCAAACGATGGCAAAAGGCTTGGCCGACATCAGTCTCATCAATGTGCGATGGAGTTTCTTACTGTTGGTTTTTCTTGTAGCCTCTGTCACTTCGGAATTGATCAGGAAATTGATGGGTCGGAATCTTATAATTGGTCGCCCCGTGTTGCTATCGGTAGGATTGGCAGTGTTGTTTTTTCTGTTGGCGGTTGGACCTGAATCGCCCGTGCACGCGTTTGTGGTTCCGAGATTGCCGTTGTTACAATTGTTTCGATTTCCCGCCATTTATCGGGGAATGGCCCTGTTGATGTTGCTGATGGCGGCTGCCTTTGCAATAAAACAGCATTGGGAGGCATTGAAGCGATGGAGCTGGCTGATGGCTTTGTTGGTATTGATCGAAGTCATTTATGGTGCGTCGCGAGATATTAAAAACACGGTGCTCGTGAAAATTCCTGCAAATGAGGTGAATGGGAAACTGCACGATTTTTCCCATCAAGGGCCACAATTGGGTGTATGGCGCAAACAAATTCCATCGTCGAAACCAGTGGATTCCGATTCGCTCTTGAATGCTACAGTGCCATTCATGAATCAAAACCAAGGAGTTTACCTCAAGCAATGGGCCACCGACGGATATAATCCCTATCAACTGCGGGTGAGAGAAAATAAAGACTCCAATCCTGTAACGAATGTTGAAGAGGCAATAATCGCCTTGGATAGTGCGGGGAATTTAGTCCCAAAGGGTATTTTGAAGGTGGGTGAGATGCTAGAAAATGGACACACGATTGCTTTTCGAGGGATGGTCTATGCCAAGGGTGTTTGTTTTTTCGTTGTGCGACAAACGCCATCGAAACATTGGCAGTTGACTTCCGGAGGACGGTCCCTAGCCTGGTCGTCGTACGGTAACACGGGAATAAAAATTCCTGCGGCAAATCATTTTCAACTGGATTACAAACCCAATTACTTGGGGGATTCTGTTTATTGGATTTTTAAATGCACTTGGGTTTTATGTCTAATGCTGTTGATTATCAATGGAATCAAGGGTGTGGTGGAAATAGAGTCAAAAAAACACTGAATATTTTTCCTGTTTTTGTTGTGCGAGTCAAAGAAAATACTATTTTTGCATTCCCGTTCAAAAGAACCACAAAGGGAGTTTAGCTCAGCTGGTTCAGAGCATCTGCCTTACAAGCAGAGGGTCGGGGGTTCGAATCCCTCAACTCCCACAAAAAAGCCTTCTCAATTCCTTGAGAAGGCTTTTTTTATGCTTGAAAATTCGCGCGCCAGAGGGTGAATGCAGTTGATTCTTTGGTATGCGTTATGCTGTCTTGAATCCCAATCTTCGCAATTGACCATAATGACTCACCAGTGCATGAAAGAATGTGCGATGAGATTTGTAGGGCAAATTAAACTCATCACATGTTGCCCTAACAATTTTAGAAATTTCAGGGTAATGAACGTGGCAGACGGTAGGGAAAAGATGATGCTCTATCTGGTAGTTGAGCCCCCCAAAGCACCAAGTAATAAATGAACTTTTTTCGGCAAAATTGGCCGTTGTTTTGATTTGATGAATGGCCCAACTGTTTTCCATGTGGCCATTGCTGTCTGAACTTGCAAAATACTCCATGTCTTTACCAACATGAGCCGGCTGTGTAGCCAAGGCTAAAATGATTCCGCAGATGAAGTGATGCATGAAAAAGCCAGCAATAGTATGCCCATAACCAAATTGTGATGCATAAATTGGCAACAGCAAGGTTGTGGGCCAATACAGCAATTTGATTGTCCAAATTTCAATCAACGCTTTGCGGTTGCTTCTGCCCATTCTCTCATAAAGTCCCTGTTTGCTATACCGAGAATACTGTTCAAAATCCTTGCTCAGTATCCATACAAAAGGAAAAATCATGTACAAGAATGAAGTATACAGCCATTGGAATCGGTGCATTGCTTTGTAAGGGTGCTTTGGCGTAAATCGAATGATTGTTTTTCTAATGTCTTCGTCTTGTCCCAAAATGTTGGTATATGTGTGGTGAAAAATGTTGTGCTGGATTTTCCAGTTGATGTTGTAAGCACCAACCAAATTAAGCGTTCCCCCCATCATATTGTTGACCCATTTCTTCGAAGAATAGGCGCCGTGATTGGCATCGTGCATGATCGTAAGACCAATGCCCACCATACCAAGTCCAGCCATCGCCCACAATGAATATTGCATTGTTAAATCCGTTACATCGCCAAGGATCAAATAGCAAATTGGGGTGAAGTATAGCAACAAAATGATCACTGATTTTAATTTCATACCCGCATTGGCGTATCGGCTCTTTCCATTTTCTTGAAAATAATCGTTCACACGTTTGGTTACCATTTGGAAAAATTCTGGTTGCTGTTTTTGGTTAAATACGATTTTATTGGGCTCCATGTTTTTTTTGTATTCAAACTTATGTGAATATGCGCCGATGATATTACGGATTTTCGCAAAACCACACATCAGATTTTAAGGATTATTGCAACTGCCTTTTGTAGATTAATTGTTGGCGATAGATCACACAGAATCGATAACTTCGCAATCATGAGACCTGAATCCAAAGCGTTTTTAGAAACCTACCTCAACAATGTAAGTCCCACCGGATTTGAACATTCTGGACAATCCATTTGGCTCAACTATTTAAAGCCCTATGTGCAAGAAACCTTTGTGGATACCTACGGAACTGCAGTGGGTGTGATCAATCCCGGAATGCCTTACAAAGTGGTGTTGGAAGCGCATGCCGATGAAATTTCCTGGTTTGTGAATTACATTTCGGAAGATGGATACATCTACGTTATACGCAATGGGGGTTCGGATTTTCAAATTGCCCCTTCCATGCGTTGTAACATTCATTGTGAAAATGGAAATGTGGTGAAAGGTGTTTTTGGCTGGCCTGCCATCCATGTTCGGGCCGATAAAAATCCAGAAACCAAACAAGAAAATATTTTTATCGATTTGGGTTGCAGTAGCAAAGCCGAGGTAGAAGCCTTGGGCGTGCACGTGGGTGCTGTGGCCGTTTTTGAAGCGGATTGCTTTTGGTTGAACGACAAACACCTCGTGGGAAGGGCGCTCGACAATCGCATGGGAGGATTCATGATTGCCGAGGTTGCTCGTCAGCTGTCTGAGAACCAAGACGCACTGCCATTTACGGTCTATTTGGTGAACAGTGTCCAGGAGGAAATTGGCTTGCGTGGTGCGGAAATGATTTCACGCCGACTTCAGCCCGATGTGGCCATCATTACCGATGTTACCCACGATACGTGCTCCCCGTTATACAACAAAAAACAACAAGGCGATTGCAAATGCGGGAAAGGGGCAGTGGTGACCTACGGTCCGGCGGTTCAAAATAACCTATTACAAACCATCATCGGCGTTGCCAAGAGCCAAGAAATTGCCATTCAGCGAAATGCGGTTAGTCGCAGCACAGGTACGGATACCGATTCGTTTGCGTATTCCGGGATGGGTGTGGCCTCAGCGCTGATTTCTCTGCCTTTAAAATACATGCATACCACCGTTGAAACCGTTCATTTGGATGATGTGAATAGCTGTATTCAATTGATGTATCATACGGTAAAACATATCCAAGCCGGGCAAACATTCAATTATATCTGATGCAATTGTTGACGATGAAGCGCACGCCAGTGCCGAAGGGACACTGGTCGTTTGGGATCTTGGGCTGGCCATTTTTAAAGCTGCTGAGCATCCTGCCGTTTTCAGTGTTGTACGTCATCTCGGATGGGTTGTCGTTCATCCTTTACCGGTTGATAGGATACCGGGTAAAAGTGGTTAGAGAAAATTTAAAGAATTCATTTCCAGAGAGATCCAACGATGAATTGCTCACCATCGAACGAGATTTTTATAAGCACTTGGGAGATTTGTTTGTGGAGACAATCAAAGGAATGTCAATCAGCGCCAGCGAGATGAAAAATCGCATGGCGAATCTCGATCAACATCATTACGACCAATTGCATAACCAAAACGAAAGTGCAATCATCGTGATGAGTCATTGTGGCAACTGGGAATGGATATGTTTGATGTCGCAAATCGTTTGTCAGCAACGCGTTCAGTGTATTTATAAGACTTTGTCGAACCGCGGATTTGACCGTTGGATGTTCAATATCAGAAGTAAGTTCGGGGCCAATCCCATTCCCATGGAGCAAACTTTACGCGTGTTGGATGCCAACAAGTCTGTGGTAACGGTAAATGCGTTTATTGGAGATCAGAACCCTAGTTCCGGCAAAGGAGCCTATTGGACGAATTTTCTAAATCAAGACACTCCGTTCATGATAGGACCTGAAAAGATTGCCAAGAAATTTGGCATGCCCATTTATTATTTGTCGAGCAGCAAAGTAAGCCGCGGATTCTACCAAGCAAAAACCGAATTGCTGTGTTCAGATCCTGCAGCCATGCCCGATGGTGAAATTACCCGACTCATCGCGCAGCACACAGAAAAGGAAATCCAAAACCAACCCCATATTTGGCTGTGGAGCCATAGGCGTTGGAAGCATAAACGGAACAATTAATTACTCAATCCGTACTTTTTTGTATCCAGCGGTGTACCTGTGATGGATTCGTAAATGGTCATGATGGCCTCAACACCCATTTGGAAATCTATTTGTGTTTTGGCTGTGCCAATTTGCGCCGCTTGCACCCAGAGATTGTAATTGGTTACATCCTTTTGCATTTGAAAGGCCTGAGCGCCCAGTCCATACACACGGTAGTCCATGGGGTTGACAGCCACGGCTCCTTGCAGCGTAGCTATGCCAGACATCGCATCACCTTTGATTAATTCTGCTTGCGCTTTCATTACATATCCTTCGCCGTCGCGGGGACGAGAATCAATGAATTCAGTCATTACTTGAATTGCTTTGTCGTATTTCTTCTCATTGAGATAGTATTGGTGCAAGGCAAAACAACTGCGCGAATGCTCTGGGTAGTATTTTCTGGCCGTTTCTGCTGCGGCAATGGCTTTTTCCACCTGATCCAAGTTGGCGTAGGCCGTTGACAGGTAGAAATGGATTTCTGAACGATTGGGGTCTTTCTGTAAATAACGACTCAACAGTTCAATCCCTTTGGCAAATGCTGTATCCTTTTCAATGGCTTTGATGCCTTCAAAATCGTCGAAATCGTCATTGGGTGAACTAATGGGACGTTCAATGACCACACCAGCGGGAACGCCATCTACATTTTGTTGATATACGGTGCCTTTGGGTGGGAATTCTCCTGAATTCAATCGAGACTTATCAAAATAGGCATTGTAAAAAATGCAATAATCCCATTTTTTGGCACTACGGTCATCGAAACGGGAGTAACCCACGTGAACATTTTTTTGATTTCTACAATAGTACTTTACGTGGTCCATGCCGTAAGAAAGGACTTCGAATTTCTTGTTGGGATTTTTCTCGGCCACGTTTTTGATGAACCATTCGGTACTTGGACGCAAACTGGCGAGGTAATAATCCATTTCATATTCAGCATACGCTTTGGCTGTACCGCCATGTATTTCATTGAAAAAGGAGTAGCTCACTGGGTGATTGGCAAAAATGAATTTTGCAGGAAGGGCTGTTAATGCCAAGGTGATTGCCAAAATCCAACCCTTGAGTTTGTGGTTTGTTTTGGTCAACCATTGATCCAACCATTGATAGCCCACAAAAGCGATTCCCACAAAACAGGGCAGGGTGAATAGGATCTGACGTATTCCTCCATAAACTTGCGATTTTTGGATGTAGATATAAACAACCGGGAAAATGGCAGCGAACAAAATTAAAAAGATTTCATTGTTGAACTTTTTACGGTTGGGATAAAGCAACAGCATAAACAACGATACACCTAACATCACGGCAAGTGGTGTTGTAATCATCAAATACTTCCTCAAATAATACAGTGGAAGCATGTCTGAGTCGTACAGTTTGCCTTCAAACAACTGCCTCAAGGAAACGGAATAATTGGTGAACTCTTTCAACGCTTCCATGGGGTTGGTGAAAGGTTCTGTCCAACCGTAAGGCCATACCACAATACCCAAAATATAGGAAGCCAATCCCAGTCCTGCCAACCACAGAATCAAGTTGGTAAAGCCTTTCCATTTAAAGCCCATGAATTCTTTCAATCCGATGGATTCAATGAATTTCAATCCAGCATACATGAAAAAGATCGCCACACTCAACAAGCCCCCAATTCTGACGCTAATGCCAAGGGCGGTACCAAATACCAGGCCGAAGATGTTGTTCCATGAATAGTGACTGCCACTGCGGAAAAGTTTGAGGGCGTAATACAAACTCATCACATAACCCAGGGCAAAGGGAACGTCTTTGGGGTTGTTCATCGCCTCACCAAAGAAACGGGGCATAAACAGCATGACCAACATGGCCACCCATGCGTAGAGCCAACTTCCGCGGGTGAGTTGCTTCACAATCAGTGCAGTATAGAAAATGGTTAAGAAGCCAAACAAGGCATTCCACCAGTGTCTGAAACCCATATAATCTTCCACGCCCATCCAATGACCCAAAATGGTGGTAAACGTATCAAAGCTCGATCCGTACACATGCATGACGCGATCAGGGTCTTTGATAGTGGCAATATCAGAACCCAACTGGGGCAGTGCTTTGGCCAAGGTGGGCATTCGCTGTCCTTTCAATTCATTGGTGTCAACCGGAATGGCCATACCAATGGGATCGAGGTAGTAGTTCGCGATGAGCTTTGAATAGGTGTATTGGGTGAATTCGTCTCCGGAAATGGAGGCTGTTTTACTCATTTGCGTCATGAAGATTGCTGCAAAAACGGCGATAATCATGAAGGCCCATCGATGAATGTTTTTATTTGATTTTAGGTAGTAATCTTGGGCAATCTTCCAACGTGCCTTCAACAGGCTGTTCAAAGGAACTTTGTTTGCTGTTTGCGAGAGGATTGTTTGATATTGCCTCGCACCACATTTTTCCAACAAATAGGAGAGGCTGAAGAGGTTTTCGAGGGTGTTGGTAGGAGAAAGCAAGTCCAAAACTGCCGATTTGTTGAGCAATATCCATTTGGTCTGCAGATCGGCATCGGTATGTCCCGCAAGCAACTCAGACACCCAGACATTGTTGGCTTTGGGCTTTGCCACGGCGTACGCAGCCCGTTGTGATGCATTGACGGCTTGACTGAATGATTGAAATTCCGAAGCTTTGGGTGCTGTATTTCCCGAGTAAACGAGATAGAGAGGATCTAGAGGCGAAATCCCTTCTTCTGAATTGTTGTGTTGATTCAAAAGTTGTTGAAAATCGTCCAGTGAAATCTGGGTGACAGCAATCGCAGAAGCTTCTGATTGGGGTTGAACGGTGTTTGAAACAGTTTTAGCCATACCTAATGGCAAACCTACAAGAATTTTCGTTTTGAATGTTTGCGAAAATTGAAAAAATCCAAGTTGCACGGATACAACTATTTGCAAATATTCCAAAATCTGTCTTTTTCTCGATTATTCCACAATAATTCACTAATTTTGCCGCTCGATCAAAGGAGGAACTATTTCTTGACAAACGAAAAAAACGAACAAGCCATCGAGGAAACCGTAGAAGTTTCTAAGGCAAAAAACACCAAAGCAGCTGTAGCAGCAGCACATGACGATTTCGACTGGGGAGCCGATGAAGCCGGCTTCGAGTCTTATTCTAACGATGAGCGCAAGCGTCTTGAGGATGCTTACAACTCTACTTTCCAACCGGTTGTTGAAAAACAAGTGGTAAAAGGTACTGTTGTGGGTATGAACGAAAAAGACGTGGTTGTGAACATTGGATTCAAGAGCGATGGTCTTGTACCTCGCACTGAATTCCGTGATGTTCCCAATTTGGCACTGGGCGATGAAGTTGAAGTATTTGTAGACATCGCTGAAGACAAAATGGGTCAATTGATTTTGAGCAGAAAGAAAGCTTTGCAAGAAACTGCTTGGGAGAAAATTGTTGAAGCACACAACAACGACGCCATTGTTACAGGTTATGTTCGCAGCAGAACCAAAGGTGGTTTGGTGGTAGATGTATTCAGTTTTGATACGTTCCTGCCTGGTTCACAAATTGATACCAAACCCGTACGTGATTACGATCAGTACGTAGGTAAAAATATGGATTTCAAGATTGTTAAAATCAATGAAATATACAAAAACGTAGTTGTATCTCACAAAGCCCTGATTGAAGACGATATCGAAGCACAGAAATCTGTGATTTTGTCGAAATTGGAAAAAGGACAAGTATTGGAAGGTGTTGTGAAAAACATGACATCATTCGGTGTGTTCGTAGATTTGGGTGGTATCGACGGTTTGTTGCACATCACGGATATCTCTTGGGGTCGTATCAACCACCCAGAAGAGGTGTTGAAACTCGACGACCGTATTCAAGTGGTTATCTTGGATTATGATGATACCAAGAAGCGTATTTCATTGGGCTTGAAGCAATTGACTTCTCACCCATGGGATAACTTAACAGCTGATATTTTGGAAGGTACCAAAGTAAGCGGTAAGGTTGTTTCTGTTGCTGATTACGGTGCTTTCATCGAAATCAAGCCAGGTGTGGAAGGTTTGGTTCACGTAAGTGAAATGAGCTGGAGTTCACATTTGCGCAACCCTTCAGAATACCTGAAAGTGGGTGACGACGTAGAAGCTTTGGTACTTTCATTGGATCGTTCCGAGCACAAAATGTCGTTGGGCATTAAACAATTAACTCAAGATCCTTGGATTGATATCGAGAATAAGTATGCGGTTAACAGCAAACATTCTGGAGTGGTTAAGAATTTGACTTCATACGGTTTGTTCTTGGAATTGGAAGAGGGAATTGATGGTTTGGTACACGTTTCTGACTTGAGTTGGAACAAGAAAATCAAGCACCCAAGTGAGTTCACCAAAAAAGGTGAAAAATTGGAAGTGGTTGTATTGGAAGTGGACAAAGAAAACCGCCGCTTGAGCTTGGGCCACAAGCAATTGGAAGAAAACCCATGGGAAACTTTTGAGAATATTTTCTCAATCGGCTCAATCCATGAGGGTACTGTAATGTCGGTGAACGACAAAGGTGCTACAATCCAAATGCAATACGGTGTTGAAGCATTTGCGCCATCACGTCATATCAAGAAGGCTAATAACACCACTATGTCTGATGACGAAACGTTGGAATTCGAAGTAATCGAGTTTTCAAAAGATGCCAAGCGTATCATCGTTTCTCACACCAACATCTGGAAAAGTGCTGAAAGAGCTAGCAAAGAGGCTGAAAACAACGCCAAAGACAAAGCCCGCAAGAACGCAACCAAAGTTGTTAAGAAAATCAACCAAACTTCTGAAAAATCAACATTCGGTGAGTTGGATGCCTTGACAGCCTTGCGCGCTCAGTTCGAAAAAGCTGAAAAAAACGAGTCAAAAGCAAAATCTGAAAAAGCAAAATCTGAAAAAGCAGAAACTGAAAAAGCAGAAACTGTTAAAGTAAAAGCCGTTAAAGTAGAAACTGCAAAAGAAGAAACTTCAACTGCCAGTGCCGCTACCTTGAAATCACTTTCAGGTGTAGGTCCAGCAATGGAAAAGCGCATGATTGCTTTGGGTGTGAATAGCATCGATGACTTGAAAGGTTTGACCGGAGACAAAATTGCCGCAATGACTGCAGAAGATTCAAAAATATCTGCTGATCAGTGGGGTAAATGGATGGAAGAAGCCAAATCACTCTAAATTTAATCAAACGATGGAAAAGCCTCGCTTCGGCGGGGCTTTTCTTTTTTCATCGCTATCTTTGTTGAAATGACAGAACAACTCATCGCGGCGTTTATGATTAGCGTATTGCACGGATTTATTCCTGGCCACTGGCTGCCATTTTTGGCACTCGCCAAAAAGATGGGTTGGACAAAATCGCAAACGTTGAGATACACGGGATTAGCAGCCATTGCTCATGCTGGAGGCACCGTGATTATTGGCCTCGCAGTAGCTCAACTTACAATGATGGGTCTTCAAGCCTCAAATGCTGCCTCACGTTGGTTCGCCGATGCTCATTTTGAAACTTTGGGATCACTGTTGATGGTGCTTTTGGGTCTCTGGTTTTTGTATAGACATCACCGCCACCACCATTTTCAATTCCCCCAAAATGCCACCAATCAAGAAGGTAAGTGGGCTTTTGGTGTGGTATTATTCTCGTTGTTTTTATCGCCCTGCATGGAGATAGAATCGTATTTCTTCACCCTCGCTCCTCTCGGGTGGAGCGTGATCATCACGCTCGTCTTGGTCTATTCCCTTACCACTTGGTTGAGTATGATGGGTGGCGTGTGGATCGGTTTTCAATGCCTAGAACGCTGGAATTCACATCGCCTAGAACACAATGCCGGACTTATCACGGGAATCGTGATGATTCTGTCAGGACTCATGCTGGCTTTTACCTGATACCCAAATAACGGTCTATGACCGCATGCACCCCGTATAGTAAGGGCAATAAACAAATAGCCATGCCCAATTTGTACATATAGTTGATTGTTCCAACCTGCAACACCCAAATCAAATCGTATTTGCCGCCGAGGTAAAAAGCAATCACCAACACGATGTAACTATCAATAAATTGGCTTACCACCGTGCTTCCAGTAGCCCTCAACCAAATGAATTTTTCCCCCGTCATTTCTTTTAATTTGGTGAAAATGATGGCATCCACGATCTGACCTACCAAAAAGGCCACCAAGGAACCTATAATAATCATCAGCCCTTGGCCAAAAACAGCATTGAACGCCGACGACATATCACCTAAGCCTTGGTTTTGTCCACTGCTCAGCCAAAAATCCGCACCTTTCAAATTCATGGCCAATCGCACAGCAACGAAAGCGTAAACCAGCAACCCCGCTGCAATCCATGAAAGCTTCTGAACGCCCTTTTTGCCGTAATATTCATTGATCAAATCGGTCAGTATAAAAACGATGGGCCACAAAATTACCCCGGAGGTCATGTCGAAGTTAAAAGTCCCCCCCAGCAATGAAATGTTTGCAGGAGCCATCCCCAAACTTTTTTCCAAAGAAAATATTTTAGCGCCTATAAACTCAGCCACGATGGCGTTGGTGAGAAACAACATACCCAAAACCAAGAATAAGTGTTCCTTTCTGCGATGTACGATTTGTTCAGTCATGTTTTTGCAAAAGTAATGGAATTGAGTCCTCACAATTAGACAATCCAACGTTTGTAGATATCCCCGATGCATGAATGACAATTTTGGTCGGATTTTTGTTTTATCCCCGCAATGCAAAAACGTCTTCCCCTCATCATTCTATTTTCATTATTATTCCGAGTGGCAACGGCTCAGTACACCTTTGATCAACTAATGTCGTTCGGACTTCGCTCCGATGAAAAAGGGGATTACACAACGGCCATTGTGAGTTTGGATCAAGCGGTAGACATGAAGCCGCACGAGGATATTGCTTGGGTTACACGCGGCGTGGTTCGTGTGCACATGAAAGATTTTGGCTCTGCAGTGGTTGATTTTAACAAGGCAATTTTGCTGAATCCTAATCGTATTCAAACGTATTTGTATCGTTACATTGCCTACAAGGAAACAGAGAATTATCAGTTTGCATATAGCGATATTAACCGATACTTGGGAGGTGTCGCTCAGGATACTTTCGCCCACATAGAGCGCATGGAACTGTCGATGTTGTTGTCTGAATACGAAACCTTCCAATCAGATTTTGAATGGTTGTATCAGCAATTAGGGGATGATTTCTTCACAATTTATCGCTTCGGGATCAAACAACTGCAACATTTTGAAAAGATTAAGCAAGTGCCTGTGTACGCCAAAATTCTGGGATCAACCTATGCGAAATACCCAAATAGTAAAGCGGTTAAGACTCACTATGTGTATGCCACTTTTCAGGCAGAACAATATGCCACTTGTTTGAATTTGGTTGATGAGATGTTGGTTGGTGATCCGAAAAATTTAGGTTTCTTGCGTTACAAGGGCGATGCCTTGTTTTATTTGAATCGCATCGATGAGGCAGCCACAGTGTATTCAGAACTACTGAAAACCTCACCCAATGACCCTGATTTGCTCGCAGACTATGGACATTGTTTGTTGCAACAGGAAAAATGGCAAGAAGCCGATGAGTGGTTGAGCAAATCCATCAAAATGAAAAATGGTTCGCCAGCCTATGCCTATTTGGGAAGAGGTATCGCCAGGTACAACCAGGGCAAAGTGGGGTTGGCTTGCGTAGATTGGGAAAGAAGTTTTCAATTGGGAGAGAAAGCCGCCAAAAAATGGTTGGATGCACACTGCAAATAATGACGTGAGCTAATCAAAAGAAGAAAGAAGTTGCAATGAAAGTAAAAGGATTAAACGATGTTTGGATGAATGCACTTGGGTTGATGTTGTTTTTGGGTTTTAGCTCTGTTGCTTCCTGTCAGTCAACCACCAAACCCACGAAAACCCTGCCCAGGGATTCCTTTCATTGCGTGATAGTGCCATCAGAACAATTGGATTTTTTCAGGAAACAACCCGCTGTTCAGGTTTGGCAAAAAGTCATTTTGCTGACCAAAGACTCTGCCTTAGTGGTGCATAAAGATAGTCGCAATATGATGGATGTGATTTCTGCCAAGCTTTTGGATTCTCTGGTGAATGCTGATGGATTGGAGCAAACTGCTCAGTGTTATCGGGATACCTTTGGTTATGAAACCTGCGAATTGGTAAAGTTTGTCAGGGGTAAGCGCGAATTCTTTGATTTTCAAAAGGTGGGTCCCTTGGTCGATGATGCCAAAAGAGTATTCGATGAAATAGGGGTCAATCCCATCTATGCCCAGTTGATTTTGTTGATTGAATCACCCAATAATCCCAGAGCCCGTTCTATCAGTGGGGCGGTGGGATATTACCAATTGATGCCCTTTGTAGCGAGGAAGTATGGTTTGGTTGTGAGCAGCAGTAGGGATGATCGACATAATTTCGAACTTAGCAGTATGGCAGCCGCAAAGCTGATGCGTGATTACTGTATTCCCAATGCCACGCGCATGGCCATGTCGGCAGGATTACAACCCGATGTGGATCAACTTTGGTTTCAATTACTTGTAATGCATGTGTATAATGCAGGAGCTGGCAATGTTCGCAAAGCAGTTACAGCAGTAGGTGAGGTGAGAACAGGGGAGGAACTCATCATGAAATTATGGAAAACCCAGGCAGGGGCCTTCGGTAATTCCTCTCAGAACTACTCTCAGTTAGCCACCGCAAGCTACATCAATTACCTAGATTGGTTGAAATCTTAGTGAGTAAATTCGGGATTGTTCACTTTCGGTAATATTGTGTTAATCTTCGTGTTTCCGTGGCTGTACAATCCGCGATTGGCAATGTGGAAATCCAATTTTAGGTTGAGTTTCTTATTTTATAATTCGCAGTATTTCATTGCAGTATAGAATTTGTTTAGATTGATTTTAAATTGAAACTCTGTGAACAATTTACTTTTTCGCGGTCTGGGCATTTTGTATATTTGCATCGCGAAAAAAGACAATGTTCACAAACACGATTGCTAGACAAATGAAAGTGTGGATGCTGTCAGCCTTGATGGCTGTTTCTGTATCCTCTTACGCTCAAGACAAGCCCAATGCCGAAAACGGAAAAAAGTTGTACGAAGCCAACAACTGTGGTAGCTGTCACGCTTTAGACAAAAAAGTAGTGGGTCCTGCCTTGAGAGGCGTACACACTCGTCGCTCAGAAGAATGGTTGATTCAATGGGTTCGTAACAACGAGAAGTTCCGGAAGGTAACCAAAGACCCTGATGCGATTGCGCTTTATGCCGAATACGGTGGAGCGGCCATGAACATTTTCGAGAACTTGACTCCAGCCAACGTGTTGGATATTGTTGAATACATCAAAACTGCACCCGAGCCCCAAAAAGCTGTAGCAGTTGTTGCAGATGCCAATCAACCCAAAGACGACAGTACAACGTTGTATATTCTGTTGGTTTTAGTGGGGATTTTCAGCGTAGTGCTACTTATTTTGGCCCGCGTGAAAAATACGCTCAAACGTGTAGCGTCTGAGAAAAATCGAGAAGAATTAGCAGCATTGAATGCGCCCAAAAAGGGTTTCTTTGAGAAAATACTTCCAGGGAAATGGGGCAAGAAAAATCCTGTGGTTTTAGCTCTGTTTACATTTGCGATTCTGGGTGGTGCAGGTGCTTATTACGGATTTGAGTTCTCAATCACCGAGGTGGGTGTTCAAAAAGGTTACGCACCAAAACAACCCATTGCTTTTTCGCACAAGCTGCATGCAGGTGAACTGAAGTTGGATTGTAAATATTGTCACTCAACTGTAGAGGAAAGTAAACAGGCCTCAATACCTGCACTGAATACTTGTATGAACTGTCACAAGGGCGTTCAACTGACCGACAAATACAACGGAGAGATTTCTCCTGAAATAAAGAAAATTTATGCGGCTTTAGATTACAATCCAGAAGCGAAGCCAGGTGAAGAATATGGCAAAAATCCTCGTCCGATTCGTTGGGTGAGAATTCACAACTTACCGGACCACGCTTATTTTAACCACGCACAGCACGTCAATGTGGGCAAGCAAAATTGTCAAACGTGTCATGGTGCCATGGAGAAAATGGAAGTTGTTCAGCAGCACAGTACATTGCAAATGGGTTGGTGTATCGATTGCCACAGAAATGCGCAAGTAGATGTTGCCAACAACAACTACTACAAGGCTTTACATGAAAAAGCTGCGAAAGATATCGCTGCCAACAAGAGCAAGAGTAAGTATTTTTCAGCCGACGGCAAGGTTAAGTTGACACCAGCCATGAACGGTGGATTGGAATGTTCCAAGTGTCACTATTAAGTCTCATTAATTAAGAAGCATCATTATGTCAAATAATATCAAATATTGGAAGGGTGAAGATGAGTTGAACAGGAACCCACAGTTTCTAGCAGCTCAGAAAAATGAGTTTCACGATGATCTCCCTTTGGATGAAGTTTTCAACGAAGACGGTTTAGAGTTACAAGCAAACCGCAGAGACTTTTTGAAGTACTTTGGTTTCAGTGTAACAGCTGTTGCTTTAGCAGCTTGCTACAAAACACCGGTTCGTCACGCCGTGCCATACTTGGTAAAACCTGATGATGTTACCCCTGGTGTAGCCAACTACTATCGCTCTACTTGCGGAGCTTGTTCTGCCGCTTGTAGTATCGAGGTGAAAGTGCGTGAAGGTCGTCCTATCAAAGTGGATGGTTCTGTCGATTCACCCATTTCACAAGGCGGTACTTGTGCGGTTGGACAGGCATCAATCCTTTCTCTATACGACAACGAAAGATTGGCAAATCCATTGTCGAATGGTGCTGAACAAACCGATTGGGCAGCCATGGATGCTGAGATTGCGGACAAATTGAAGAAAATTACTGCTGCCAACGGCAAAGTAGTGGTTTTGTCAAGCTCAATCCATTCTCCTTCAACCTTGAGAGCCATTGAGTCGTTCAAGGCATCTTACCCATCTGCTGAGCACGTAATGTACGATGCTGTTTCTTACAGCGGTATGTTGGATGCGAATGAAGCAGATTTCGGCAAGCGTGCTTTGCCAACCTATAAGTTTGAGTCAGCAAAAGTAATTGTGAGCTTTGGCGCTGATTTCTTGGGTACATGGATTTCGCCTGTTGAATTCTCAAAAGGCTACACCGTAAACCGTCAACCTGCGGTTGCCGGTGGTATGTCTAAGCACATTCAATTTGAAAGTGCCATGAGCATGACCGGAACCAATGCAGATTTCCGTTTCCCCATGCGTGCTTCACAAGAGGCTTTGTATTTGGCAACCCTTTACAATTATATAGCCATCGCAACGGGTGCCAAGCAAATTCCGGTGCCTCAGCAAGGTGAATTGGCTGGAAACTCTATCAAAAAGACCGCCAATGTATTGGTGAAAGCCAAAGGAACTTCTTTGGTAATCTCTTCAAGCAACGAAGTGGAAGTGCAAAAGATTGTGAATGGTATCAACATGTTGTTGGGCAACTATGGTGCTACCATTGACATGGTAAATCACAGCAACCAATACAGAGGTTCTGACAAGAAAACCGCTGAAGTATTGGCGGGTTTGAAATCAGGTGCCATTGCAGGGGTTATTTTCTACAATACCAACCCAGTTTACAACCACAATAGCAAAGAATGGACAGAAGCGTTGAAGAAGGCTTCATTGTCGGTGTCTTTCGCATTAAGCAAAGATGAAACAGCGGCATTGTGTCAATACGTTTGTCCCGATAATCACTATTTGGAAAGTTGGAACGATGCTGAACCAAGAAAAGGTACTTACCATTTCACACAGCCGACCATCTCAAATGTATTCAATACACGCCAAGCACAAATCAGCTTGTTGACCTGGGCAAACGCTTTGGTTGCCCCTGAAAAGGATCCATTTGCTTCGAAAGGAATCTTCTCTCAAAAATTGCAGGCTTCTCCTTACTACAACTTCATCCGCGCAAACTGGGCTGCTAGCTTGGGTTCTGATGATGCGTTCAACGGTGTGTTGGAAAAAGGTGTTTACTTGTCTGCCGCTTCAGAAGGAGCTACTTCATACACCGGTAGTGTAGACGCTTTGGCAGGATATGTTTCTGCTAACGCCAAATCTACTGGGGTCGACATGGTCCTTTACCAAGGAGTGGGTGTAAGAGACGGTGCGTTTGCAAACAACCCATGGTTGCAAGAAATGCCTGATCCTGTGAGCAAAGTATGTTGGGATAACTATGTGGCCTTGCCAAAGGCGATGGCCGTTAAGTTGGATATTTCAGAAGGGGATACCGTAAACGTAAAAGTAGGTGATATCACGTACAACAATATTCCTGCCATGGTACAACCCGGACAAGCCAATGAAACTGTGGCTTTGGCCGTAGGTTATGGTAGAACCCATGCTGGTAAAGTTGCTGGCAGTGTGGAAAAAGGATTTGACACCATTGGTGTAAATGGTTTTGCTTTCGTGAACAATACAGGAAACCGCAATTTTGTTGTAAAAAATGTTGAGATCACCAAAGGCGATGATACCTACACCTTGGCTCAAACCCAGACCCACCATAGCATTGAAGGTAGAGACATCATTCGTGAATCTACTTTCGGTAAATGGCAAAAGAATCCTAAAGCTGGAAATGAAATTCCTGCTACCCATATTTATACCATCTGGGAAAAACCAGAATATCGCAAAGACGGTGCTCCAAACCACTTGTGGGCAATGGCCATCGACTTGAATGCATGTACGGGTTGTGGTAGCTGTATCGTTAGTTGCTCAATTGAGAACAACGTTCCAGTAGTAGGGCGCGATGAAATTCGTTTGCGTCGTGAAATGCATTGGATTCGCATCGATCGTTACTATTCTTTCAATACCTCAGACGCTGTATTGACGAAAGATACTGAGATTGCTGCGGCAGACGAAAAAGGAAACTTTGAACATTGGCAGAATGTGAATGTATTGCACCAGCCCATGATGTGTCAGCATTGTTCAAATGCACCTTGTGAAACGGTTTGTCCAGTATTGGCGACTACCCACAGCACAGAAGGTTTGAACCAGATGACCTACAACCGTTGTATCGGTACCAAATATTGCGGAAACAACTGTCCTTACAAAGTACGTCGTTTCAACTGGTTCCGTTTCAACGACAACGATCGTTTCGACTTCCACTTCAACAATCCATTGGGTAAAATGGTCATAAACCCTGATGTAACCGTGCGTACTCGTGGTGTGATGGAGAAATGTTCATTCTGCGTTCAGCGTATCCAGGAAGGCAAGTTGAAAGCCAAGCGTGAGGGTAAGTCTCCAAATGAAGTTCAGGTGTTGACGGCTTGTCAGAGAGCTTGCCCTAGCAACGCCATTGTGTTCGGTGATTTGCACAACCCCGAAAGTGAAGTGAGCAAACTATACAAAAACGAGCGTGGTTTCACTGTGCTTGAGGAAATTAACGTACAATCATCAGTGAAGTACATGACCAAAATTCGTAACAACGATTCAATTTAATTCACCCAATAAATATTCGAATGATACACGATTCAATCATTAGAGACAGACTTGTAACTGGCGATAAAACGGCATCTGACGTTACGCGCGATATTGCAAGACCTATTTTGAACAACCCAATGATCGCTTGGAAGGTGGGTTTCACATTGTCCTTGATTTTCTTGGGAATTTTTGGGGTGAGTTTGTTGTACACATTGTGGACAGGTATTGGAGTTTGGAACATCAATAAATCCGTAATGTGGGGTTGGGATATCACCAATTTCGTATTCTGGGTGGGCATCGGTCACGCCGGTACGTTGATTTCTGCCGTATTATTGTTGTTTCGTCAAAAATGGCGGATGAGTATTAACCGTTCTGCAGAAGCGATGACCATTTTCGCGGTAATCTGTGCAGCGATGTTCCCAGTATTCCACATGGGACGTGTATGGGTAGGGTATTGGGCTTTGCCTTTGCCAAACGCTTTCGGTTCGTTGTGGGTAAACTTCAACTCTCCATTGTTGTGGGACGTATTTGCGATTTCTACCTACTTCAGCGTATCGTTGTTGTTCTGGTACATTGGTTTGATTCCTGATATCGCGACCATTCGCGACAAAGTGAAGTCGAAATTGGGTAAAACCATGTATGGTTTCTTCTCAATGGGTTGGACAGGTTCTACCCGTACTTGGGCTCGTTACGAATTGATCTCTTTGATTTTGGCGGGTTTGAGTACTCCATTGGTATTGTCTGTACACACCATTGTATCTACTGACTTTGCAACTTCTGTTGTTCCTGGATGGCACACAACCATTTTCCCTCCATACTTCGTTGCCGGTGCGATTTTCTCTGGTTTCGGTATGGTGGCAACTTTGTTGGTCGTTGCCCGTAAAGTGATGAACTACGAGAACTACATCACCATTGGTCACCTCGACGCGATGACAAAGATCATCATGGTTACAGGTACCATCGTGGGTATTGCGTATCTCACAGAGTTCTTCATCGCTTGGTACTCAGGAAATGTTTACGAACAGTATGCATTCACCAACCGTATGTTCGGTCCTTACTGGTGGGCGTATTGGAGTATGATGACTTGTAACTTGATCGCTCCACAGGTATTTTGGTTCCGTTGGGCTCGTACAACACCTTGGTTCATTTTCATCATGAGTATAGTTGTGAACGTAGGTATGTGGTTTGAGCGTTTTGTAATTATCGTGACATCATTGCACAGAGATTACTTGCCATCAAGTTGGGTAATGTATTCTGGGTCATTGACAGAAATCGGATTGTTCTTGGGAACCTTCGGTATCTTCTTTACCTGCTTCTTCTTGTTTGCCAAATTCTTGCCTGTTATCAACATGGCTGAAGTTAAATCAATCCTTCGCAACCGCGAATAATACAACCTTAAAAGATTACCACAATGGGAATTTTAGATAAAAAACTTAGCCTACGCGACCGCAAGAAAATGTTGGTTGGTGTGTGGGAGGACGAAGATCAATTGATGGCAGGTGCTGGTGAATTGGCGCACGCTGGAATCCACATTCACGATGTTTACACACCATACCCTGTGCATGGTTTGGATCGCATCATTGGCGCTCGTCGAAGCAAATTGGCCCGTATCGCATTTTTCTGTGCGGTAACTGGATTGACATTGGTGACCACCATGATCTGGTACATGTCCGTACATGATTGGCCCATGAATATCGGTAACAAGCCTGTGCGTTTCACTCCTAGCTGGGCTCCAGTAATGTTTGAAGGTACTGTATTGTGTACCGCATTCGGTATGTCGTTCTTCTTCTTCTGGAGAAACCGCCTTGTGCATGGTATCAAAAACGAATTGTTGGATATCCGTCAAACCGATGATCGCATGGTACTGACCATCGAAACAACAGACGGAATGGATGAAAAAGCAGTCCTCGACATGATGAAAAATCATGGTGCCGTTGAATTGCGTGCGTTTCACAACGGTGTTCAAACCGTACTTTAATTAACTGAATTACAATGAACAACAAACTTTATATCTTGTTCGGTTCGATTGCTGCCGCTGCTTTGATGAGCAGTTGCGTAAGTCGCGGGAATAACCCCGGTTGGGAATATGCCCCAGATATGTACTACTCAAAAGGGTATGAGGCCTACAGCCAAGGCGACAGCAATAAAATCAATCCCTATGGTATGAACATGCGTGAGCCTGTTGCAGGGACGGTTGCCGTAGGCAAATTGGACTACAAATACAATTTGGAAAATTCTGGAGACGGTTACGAGGCATCGGCAGCTCTTGTAGCTCCCGCAGACATTACCTTGGAAGACGGACGTGGTCAATACGTGTATAACATATATTGCACCCCTTGCCATGGCGCCAATGGTGCAAACGATGGTGAAGTTTTCAAAAAGGTTTCTACTTTGAAACCCGCTTGGAAAGCCTACACTGACGAGTATATCAAAACGTTGCCAGAGGGTAAAATTTACCATACTTTGACTTACGGTAAGAACAACATGGGAAGCCATGCTTCTGTTTTGAGTCCAAAAGATCGTTGGAAGGTGATTAAATATGTGAAATTCTTGAGTAACCAATCGGTGGCTGCTGCCGCAACTACTGATTCAACAGCTACCACTAAATAAGTAAATTACAATGGGACACGGACATCATATTGAAGTTAAACAGGAGCAGTTTGTATTCTCTCCGAAGGCAAAGCGTTTCTCCATGATCTTGATGGTCTTGGGGTTAATATTTGCAGGTCTTGGTATTGCTAATTTGGGTGGTCACGAAGAGACTCATACAGCGAAAACTGAAGTTGCGGCACACGAAGGCGCTCAACACGGTGAAGGTCATGCTGTTGCAGCGCACGAAGAACATGGTAACGTAGAAACCGAAGCATTCGGTCCACGTATGGAGTTCCATCCTTTGGACAAACCAGCCAATACCCGCATTTGGGCGAATTTGATGATTGCAGGATACTTTTTTCTCATGATTTCATTGGTTGCCTTGATGTGGTATGCCATTCAATACATAGCCAATGCAGGTTGGTCTGTAGGTATCAAGCGTATTCCTGAAGCCATTATGACCTTCATTCCAGTGCCATTTGTTGTTTTAATCGTTGCTTTGTTGATGGGTAAGAACGATATCTATCATTGGGCACATTATGAGCATTTGGGTCTAAAACCAGGTGATGCGGGTTACGATGCCATTTTGGCGGGTAAGTCAGGATTCTTGAATTCTACCATGTTGTTTGTTTTCCCAAGTGTACTGGTTGTGATTTGGTACTTGTTGATGCGCAAGCTGCGTTCTTTGTCGGCCGCTGAAGACAATGCCACCAGGGGCGATGTGTCGTTCTTTAGAACCTCAGTAAAATTCAGTGCTGCGTTTGCCGTAATATTTGGTTTTACCATTTCAGTAATTGCCTGGTTGTTGATCATGTCAGTAGATGCCCACTGGTATTCTACCATCTTCGGATTCTACAACTTTGTAACACATTGGGTAACCATGATCACCATCATGGCATTCTTTGTAGCTTTTATCAAGAAAGAAGGTTATTTGGGTTTTGTAACCAACGAACACATGCACGATTTGGGTAAGTTTATGTTTGCCTTCACTGTGTTCTGGGCCTACTTGTGGTTGTCTCAGTATCTGTTGATTTGGTATGCACAAATCCCTGAGGAAATGGCTTATTACCAAATTCGCTTCGAAAACTACAAATTCAATTTCTTATTGAACTTCGCCATGTGTTTCTGCATTCCTTTCTTGGGTTTGTTGATGCGTTCAGCGAAAAGAAACCGTTATGTATTGGGGATTATTGGTTCAATCATGATCTTGGGTCACTACCATGATGTATGGTTGATGGTATTCCCTGGTGTGTTTGGTTCAGGCATGCAGTTTGGATTCTTGGAATTGGGTAACTTCTTGTTGTTCGCCGGTGTATTTACCTATTGGGTATTCACCGCATTGACAAAAAGAGGATTGGTTGCCGTCAATCACCCTTATTTGGATGAGTCGGCTCACCACGATGTAGGAGTTTAATAAAAACAACGAACATAGTAAAAGGCCACTCGAATGAGTGGCCTTTTTATTTGAAATGCCCCGTAAACACAAGTGTAAAATCGTAATTTTGTAACAATGGAAATTTCCGCCAAATACAATCCCTCAGACATTGAAAACAAATGGTATCAACATTGGTTGAGCCAAAAATATTTCCGCTCTGTTCCCGATGAGCGACCTGCCTATACCATCGTAATACCTCCGCCCAACGTTACAGGGGTCTTACATATGGGGCATATGTTGAATAACACCATACAAGATGTATTGATACGTAAAGCAAGAAAGCAAGGATTCAATGCTTGTTGGGTTCCAGGTACAGACCACGCAAGTATCGCCACAGAAGCCAAAGTGGTAAAATTGCTGGCCGAACAAGGAATTCCAAAATCTAGCCTTACCCGTGAGGAGTTTTTAAAGCACGCCTTCGAATGGAAGGAAAAATATGGCGGCATCATTCTGCAACAGTTGCAAAAACTTGGCGCGAGCTGCGACTGGGATCGCACACGGTTTACCATGGAGCCCAGTCTCTATGAAGCCGTAGTGGATGTCTTTATTGATTTGTATCGCAAAGGACTCATTTATCGCGGTACCAAAATGGTGAATTGGGATCCTGCCGGACAAACAACGCTCAGCGATGAGGAAGTGATTTTCAAAGAAACGACGGATCAATTGTACTATGTGATTTACAAAGGTGTTGATTTTGACGGGGAATTGATGGTCGCTACGGCCCGACCTGAAACCATTGCCGGAGACGTGGCGGTTTGTGTGAATCCAAATGATGAACGTTATCAATCACTGATTGGAAAAAAAGTTCGCGTGCCCCTCATCAATCGTGAAGTGGCCATCATCGCGGATGAATATATCGACATTGAATTTGGTACTGGGGTGCTTAAGGTTACGCCTGCACACGATATCAACGACTACAACATCGGACAGAAATACAATTTGCCGGTGATTGATACCCTCAATGCCGATGGCACAATTTCAACGGCTGGGGAATTGTTCGTTGGTGAAGATCGCTTTGTTGCAAGAAAACAATGGGTGAAATCACTCAAAGAAGTCGGTTTGTTGTCGAAACAGGAAAACTACATCCACAACGTGGGTTACAGCGAAAGAACGGATGCTGTAGTTGAGCCAAGAATCAGTACTCAGTGGTTTATGAATATGCAGGATTTTATGAAAAAGAATCCTGAAGTTCTTTCATCAGTGATGAACGATGAAATGAAGTTTTATCCGGCTAAGCTGAAGAATACTTACCGACATTGGATGGAGAATGTGAAAGATTGGAACATTTCTCGACAGTTGTGGTGGGGCCATCGTATTCCGGCTTGGTATACAAATAACGGGGAGTGGGTGGTAGCCAAAACAGCGCAAGAAGCCGCCGCCGAATTCGAACAAAAGGGCGTTTCCGTGAATGCCGGTGATTTATCGCAAGATTCAGACGTTTTGGATACTTGGTTTAGTTCCTGGCTGTGGCCCATTTCTGTATTTGATGGAATAGGTGCGAACGCTGATAAAACAGAACTCGGTTATTATTATCCAACCAATGACTTGGTTACAGGTCCGGATATTTTGTTTTTCTGGGTGGCACGGATGATCATGGCCGGCTACGAATTTGAAGGAAAAATGCCGTTCAAAAACGTGTATTTCACCGGATTGATTCGCGATAAGCAACGCAGGAAAATGAGTAAGAGTCTGGGAAACAGTCCGGATGCCTTGGAACTGATAGAAAAGTATGGGGCTGATTCAGTGCGTATGGGACTTTTGCTTTGTTCACCTGCGGGAAATGATATTTTGTTCGATGAAACCCAAATTGAGCAAGGACGAAATTTCTGTAACAAAATATGGAATGCGTTCCGGTTAATTCAAGGTTGGGAAACCCACGAAAATGAACCCACTGCGGCGGCAAATCAAGCCAAGGCTTTCATGGAGTCGCGTTTGAATGATACATTGAAAGACATTGAGCAATTGTTTCAAGAATTCCGTTTGTCTGATGCCTTGATGGCCATCTACAAACTGATTTGGGATGATTTCTGTGCGGTTTATTTGGAGGCAATCAAACCCCCTTATGGAGAGGGTATTTCTGCACAAACCCAACGTGAAGCCCAAGAAATTTTGCAATTGTTGATGTCATTGTTGCATCCGTACATGCCTTTCATTTCAGAGGAAATCGTACAGCTACTAACCAATGGTATGTCAGAAACCTTGGTGTTGTCGGCCTATCCAACAGCCCATGAAAACACGGGCGGAGAATCCTCACAGGAATCCTTGCAGTTGGTAACAGAAATCCGAAATACCCGCAATACGCGTGGATTATCGCCCAAAGAGTCCTTAAACATTTGGATTCCAAAATCTGCTACGGGTATTTTGCACATGCAAGATTTTGTCGAAAAATTGGCCAATGTAACTGTTCACCAAGATGAAACCACCAAACCCTCTAATGGTATGCCGGTAATTGTAGGTGTGCATGAAATTTGGGTTGAACTTTCTGTTGAAATCGACATCGACAAGGAACGTGAGGAATTGCAGAAAGAAAAAATCTATTACGATGGATTCATCGCATCCGTAAAGAAAAAGCTTGAAAATGAACGGTTCGTACAAAATGCCAAACCCGAAATTGTAGAGGTAGAGCGCAAGAAACTCTCTGATGCGAGCGAGAAGCTCTCCATCATTGAAAAGCGTCTCTCTCAGCTATCTTAAGTTTATTTCTTTGTTTTTAGGTGCTCGATATGGTAGGAGCCCACTTGGTTTCCGAGCTTTTTGCCATTCTCGATGGCGTCTATGAAATGAATCCCACCATAGAGCCTCGATACGCAAGCTTGATTGCTCGCTTCACGGAAGTTTTTGAACTTGCGTACACCCAATCCGAATTTTAACTCAGCACTATCGATGAATTCATATTCGCCGAAAGTTGCTGTTAATACACTCGCCGCCGCACTGGATATAACACTGTGTCCAGAGGGATACTCTGGGAACGCCGGGGTTTGGATGGGCGAGGACCAGCTAGAATCGATCAAATCGTGAATAGCCGTGATAGGACGCAAGTAATCGGTTTGGTATTTTACATGCCAGCAAGTAATGAACGCATCAAAGATGGCGGAGGATAAACGCATCATTCCATCGGCCGTTTCAATGAGTGAGTAATTCTTTTGTCGGGCCACCGTTGAAAACATTGACAACCAATGTCCGGCCGGTGAAACTTTCAATACATTGATCGTAGCGTGACCATAATGTACAGAAGCATTTGGATTGTCGTCCCAATACCAAGCGGTCTGCAACTGTGTGCTGTCTTTTTGGTTTACCGTTTCGTATACTTCCTTCGTGATACTGTAGAAGCGTGATTTTTTGTCGGTGCTGTATGGTTCGGGTTGTTCGTATGAAAATTCCTTTACCGATTTTAATAGCACAGGGCGAATACGGCCCCAATTTGGCTCAATGGCTTCCATGAAATCTGGGGGAGTTTGCTCCCAAGAACCGGGTTTGTTGCGTGCAAGGAAAAACTCTCTGCCACGGAAATAGGCGAAAGAATCAGATTTTGACCAACGAACAATGTGAGCACCAACACTATCACCATAATTGATAGACGCTTCAAACATGGCATCCGACAGTTTGCCTTTGTAAAAATCAAGCTGTCGATTTCTGAAATTGGCAATGCTGTCTTCCTTGTATACGAGTTTCTTGCTTACGAACGTGTGGGCCGCCATGGCCACTAAGTCTAAACAGTATTTTTGAGACGAATCGGGAAGGGGTGTTGGCTTTAATCCGTTCATCATTGGGGCAACACTTTTGTAATCGGCATAGAAAGGGACCAAAGATTCATAGGCCGCGATGGAGGCGTAGACATAACGTCGAGAACCGACCGGTGCCGCTACTCGGTCCACTACAATTGCATTTTGAATGGCAGTGTTACAGACTGATAATATATCGTTCTGAACGATTTTATTTTCGGTTTCCACCGCCTGTTGGCAAGATGAATGTACCATTGCGAATGCAATGATGGAAAAGAGAAACTGTGTTGAGATTTTTTTGGCGTCCATGGGTGTGAATTTAATAAAAAAAAGGCACGCAAAAATGCGTGCCTTGAATATCTAAAACAATGACATTTAATGGTTTTCTTGGTCTTCCAAGACAATACCAGAAATGCCTTTGTATGGAGAAGCAATGTTGGTAACCAATTTCAAACGCTTGATGTTATCAACGCGCTTGGTCATTCTGCTTCTGTTTTTTGCTTCTTTTCTTTTGAGTTTAGTAACAGCCATGTTCTTACAATTAGGTTGCAAAAATAGGGGTTTTGAACGGATTATACAACTGTATTACGAAAGTTGTTACAATCTACGACCATTTACATCAAAGAATTCAATGTTTCCTACGCCTTTTGTTTTCCAAACTCCGCGCGTATTGCCTGATAGATAGCCACTTCCGCCGTTTAAATGTACAAGCTTTACGCTGCCATTGACAGAAACTTTTGCATAACTTGCCATCGCAGGTGCTGGAACAAAAGCAACATTCTGTCTTTGTTTTTGGCCGTTTAACACGGTGAAGCCACGCAATTTTCCGTTGTTGTTGGAGATCAACACTCGCACCTGATTCGCAGGGCCGGGACTTATCACCATTGATTTTCCATCATCCTGGTTATACAAGCCGTTTCTTGAACCTGATTGGTAGTTGAATGAACCGCCTTGGTTAAACAGTACGAAGCTTGGTTGCGCATCGTCTCTACCATGAGGAACACGGGTATTGTAATTATTCCCTGTACAAAGAATATCGTCGTAACCATTGCCATCAACATCGATGACGGTGGTGCCGAAAATTGGACCTGCTTGTGCCCACATGGGCAATTCTACAAAACTGAATTTACCCCCGTTGTTGATGGCCACGAAGCTTGAGAAGTAGTTGGCCGTTAAGCTGTTTTGTTTGAGTACCTCAGCGCCAAAGATTTCTTCCATGGTTTTTCCTGCAAAATCATTGTAAGTCGTGAACTTTTTATTGATAAAGAAAGGGTAGGCCTTGCCCATCTCATCCATCGTAAACAGCGGATAATCGCTTCCACCGTATTGATAACTCATGGCGATGTCTTGTCTGCCATTGCCGTCAAAATCAGCCCAAAATACTTTGCTTGGACTGCCCACTTTGGCCTGAATAAAGCTGTTGTTACCTTTGTTTCCAACCATGTAATCCATGTCTCCGTCATTGTCGATGTCCACAGGTGTGATACTGTTCATCCAACCCGATAAGGAAGCATCACCCACTTCACCCGTTTTGTTGACGAATTTTCCTCCCGCATTTTCCATGAAAATCAATGGCATCCATTCTCCCGCCAGCAACAAATCAGGCTTGCCGTCACCATTGTAATCTGAGAAAATAGCGGAACAAATCATCCCGGCATTTTCCAAATCCGGAGCCAATGCTGCGGTAACATCCCTAAACTTACCCCCGTTGTTTTGTAAAAGGTAGCTTCTCACTTCCAAGGTGGGCCAATTTCCCGGCATCAATCTACCCGCAACAAATAAATCGAGATCACCATCGCCATCGAAATCCGACGATGTTACTGAACTTCCGCTTGAAATTACATTGGGTAAACGGCCCTTACCAACCGTGAAACCGCCCTTGCCATCGTTAAGGTATAACTGATGTTCGTACTTATTCGATGGCCATTCAAACTCTGATCCGCCAACAGCGACGTACAAATCCAAGTCTTTATCGCCATCACAATCGAAGAATAGAGACCCCATCACATCCGCATCCAAGGATTTCCACGGCTGACTCGAAGCCGGTGTATATTTTCCATCCTTTTGTTGCAAAAACAAACTGGAACCAGCACTTTCACGGGCATTTCCCACAAATAAATCCTGAAGACCATCGCCGTTCACATCGCCAGTCGACATCCCAGGTCCCAATGTTGTATAACGATGGGGCAGTAAGGGCTCCCGCTTGAAATCGGGATTCTCTTGTTCCACATGATTGAAATTCAAACCCCATTCACCCTCATTTTCCGTAAAATAGGGTAGGTCTCCTGCCGTAATTTTGTTGCGATCCCAAGTGGTGTTGGCATCACTGCTTTTTACAACGATGGTCTGATCCGCTGATACGTCCTTCAAAATCTGAGCTTTGCCGTTGGGCCAAAGTACCACCAATTCAGCGAGTTGTTCGTCTTCTCCCAACCCGATGTGTGCCATTGCTTCTGAAGAACTTTGGTATCCACGCGATGGTTGTATTTCGAATTTTCTATATCGACCGGCTGAATCAGATGCGTAGAGTTGACAGCCAATCCCAAAACGGTTTGATTTGTCGCTACCCTGGGCCTTGACATTCACGAAGTGATTTTGCGTATTTACGTTTTTATAAACCAATGGGGCCTCTCCCTGGTTACAAACGACCAAGTCCAATCGACCATCACCATCCAAATCACCCGCGGCAGATCCGGTGCTCAAACTCAAATCTTCCAACCCAACTTCACTGGCCTTATTCACAAAGCCTTCGCCCTTGTTATTCAAAAAGAAGAAGTTCTGAATTTTCTCGTAGGGGAGTTTTTTCAATAATTCCTCATGGGTTAAACCCCGTTTTTGCTGCTGTTCAACAGTGCTTTGATAAAAGATAAAATCCAAATTGGTTACATCTCGGTAATATCCATTGGAAACAAACATGTCGGTAAAACCATCATCGTTAAAATCCGATAGTAATGGACTCCAGCTCCAGTCCGATTTAGCTACACCATACAAGTATGACAAGTCGGCAAAGTGACCATTTCCCAGGTTCATCTGAAGGTTGTTCTTCATGTATTGGTGTTTGTAACCATTTTTAATGCCCACCATGGTGTAATCGTAGTCTTTGGGTCCCATGAGCGACATATAACGTCTGGGGCTTTCAGACAGCATATCCACTGTAATCAAATCCGAAAAACCATCGTTGTTTACGTCCGCCACATCACTTCCCATGGAGTTTGTGCTGGAATGCTTGAAGGCGACATCAAACTGATCGGTAAACGTTCCATCGCCATTGTTGAAATAGTAACAATCCGGTACATGGTAATCGTTGCACACATACAGATCCGTGAAACCGTCGTTGTTGTAATCAGCCGCAGCGGCACTCAAGCAATAACCCATTTTCACTACACCGGCAGTTGCCGATACATCCGTGAATTTATTGCCATCATTTCTGAAAAAGTGTTGCTGGTTAAACTCGTCCATGTTCAAGGTAGGCGTGAACTTGGTGTTGATATTCGAAAAAAACTGGTCAGCGTGATTTCCCAAATAGAAGTCCAAATCACCATCATTGTCGTAGTCAAAAAAGGTTGCACAAGTTGCATTTCCACCGTCGTCTACGCCCCATTCTTTGGCTGATTCCTTGAATTTGCCGTTTTTCTGATTGATAAACAACAAGTTTCTTTTCGATTGTTTCAATTGTCGAGGGCCCGAAGAACAGGCATAGATATCGAGCCAACCATCGTTATTGACGTCAACCATGCTTACGCCACTGATCCATTGGTTTGTTGTCGTTCCACTTTGCTTAGTTACGTCCTCAAATTTAAAATCGCCTTTGTTTAGGTAAAGTTTGGATGATTTTTCGTTACCAGAAAAGTATAGGTCGTTTTTCCCATCATTGTTAATATCGCCGATGGCTACCCCAGAACCATTGTATAAATAATGGTAGGTAAACTGATTCAATGAATCGTTTTCGGGTACGGTATTGACGAAATCTATACCGGTAACGTCGGATTCCATTTTTTCAAACAATAAATCCACGTTTTGTTCATCCGAACTGCCACAAGATGTGATAGTCATTGATAGAGTTAGTGCCGAAAAACTGCCCGCTAACAGTAGTTTGAATCGCTTTGTATTCATCCTTACAATAATACGGAAAAGCGAATTACTTACGAACTTGATCTACACGCAGAAATGTGAAAAGAAATAGGGTAAATGCCCATAGGCTACTACCGCCAGCTGAGATAAATGGCAATGGAATTCCGATGGTTGGCACAAGCCCCATGGTCATTCCTATGTTGATTGACATATGAAAAAACAGAACCGAAGCGAGCGAATAACCCAAAACCCTTCCAAATACCGTTGATTGTCGTTCAGCCATGATAACCAATCGAACCAGCAGTCCACAGAAAATGACCAAAAATAGGGTGCTGCCCACAAAGCCCCATTCTTCACCAATGGCATCAAAAATGAAATCGGTATGTTGCTCGGGAACAAACCCCATTTTTGTTTGAGTACCTTTAAGATAACCTCGACCCCAAAGTTCGCCAGCGCCAATCGCAATTTTGGATTGTTTTAAATTAAAGCCTAGGCCGCGATCATCCTCTTTTAATCCAAGAACCAATTCTATACGATCGCGTTGGTATGGTTGAAGGATTTTTAAGTAAAAAGTTCCAACTATGGTGTAAAAAAACGATGAAATAACAGCCACAGTAGCTACAAGGATGGCAATCCCTCGATCTTTTCTTACAAAAAACACAATGATTGAACCCAATCCTAACAGCAAACCGTAACCATAAAAACTAGAAATACCCCTAGCTTCACTGATGATTCTGAATATCGCCAAAATTCCCAACCAAACGGCAGAAAGCAGAATATAACCGGGCAATCCCTCTCGGTATAAAACCAAAAAAAACGACAAGAAAACCAAGGCACTTCCAGTATCGTTCTGAATCAGAATGATCGCCATAGGTAATAAAAAAATACCCAACGCTGTAACGATGTTTTTTGTCCCCTGGAAACGTACACCGTATGTTCCTAAGAATTTTGCCAACGCTATGGCTGTGGCAACTTTCGCAAATTCGCTGGGTTGTATGCCAAAACCACCAAAGCCGAACCACGATTTGGCTCCGGAAATCTCGCGGCCCAAAAACAAGACAAGTATGTTGAGGGTAATGGCAATGGCATAAAATCCATAAGCGAAATAGTCAATCACCACAACATTTGAGAACACAATGGTGAAAATGATGATAATCGCACCAGCGATAAACACCAATTGCTTAATGGCTACATCAGACAACGAATAGAATGCTTGATTAACATCCGAGGTGGCGCTGGCGATGCTGATGAATCCAATTAAAAGCAATACAACATAAAGGAAAATTGCTAAACTGTCAATTTTCGAGGTGTTGTTGCTTCTAAGTGGACTGTATTGCATTATTGAATTGTACTATTTTTAATTCTTTCTTCCATATCCGGTCTCACGGATTCAGACTTGCCTGTCAAGTATTTTTCAATCATTAGATTGGCAATAGGGGCCGCCCATGTTGCGCCAAAACCACCGTTCTCAACTAACACCGCGATCGCGATTTTTGGATTGTCTTTCGGAGCGAAGGCAATGTAAATTGAATGGTCTTTTCCATGAGGGTTTTGGGCGGTACCAGTTTTTGCACAAATTTCAATATCAGGAATGCCAGTTCTATTCGCTGTGCCACCTGGCTTGGTTACTTCTGCCATCCCTTCGATAACAAACTGGAAATACTTCGGGTCTACTATTGTGATGTTTTTAGTTTTGTATTTGCGATCCCATGCAGTGTCTTTATAACCCTCAATTTTCTTTACAAGGTGAGGGGAATAATACCAACCTCTGTTTGCTAAAATGGCGGCTGTATTGGCCATTTGTAAGGGAGTCAACAGAATTTCACCCTGTCCAATACTCAGAGAAATAATGGTACTGCTTTTCCATCGTTCACCATGACGTCGATTCAATTGAGCTACAGAAGGAATATTTCCCTTTGATTCTCCCAATAAATCTATGTTTAGTGGGCTTCCAAGACCGAATGATCTTAAGTGTTTCTCCAAAGCAGCGTATCCAATTTTTACATCCCCGTATTTTGGATTATCGATGATATCCCTGAAAACTTGACAATAATAACTGTTACATGAAATTCTAATAGACCCTTGAAGATCGAGCGGTCCACCATGAGGATGGCAACCAACACGTATATTTCCCAGTCTGTAGCCTCCACCACATCCATGTGTAGTTTCTGGCGTGAGAACCCCTTCTTGCATGGCAATTAATGCCATCACTGTTTTAAAGGTTGAACCTGGGGGGTAAACACCTTTCACAGCTCTATTATAAAGGGGTTTTTGTGGATCTGTCAATAAGGATTTGAACGTTTTCGCCCGATCTCTGCCCACCATAGTGTTGGGGTCATAATCAGGGTTGTTAATAAAGGCCAATACTTCACCTGTGGACGGTTCAATCGCCACGATACTTCCTTTTTTTCCATTTAATAAGGCTCTGCCATACTCCTGAAGCGTAAAGTCTAAGCTACTGATTACGTCGGGACCTGCCGTGGCGGGGAAGTTGAACTGTGGATCTTTGACTACGCCTCTTTCTGTGTAAGTTCTATCTTGCCATACAGTTTTTACACCCTTCACCCCCCGAATTTGTTTTTCGTAGTACCTTTCCAAGCCTGTCACTCCTACTAAATCGCCAGGCTGATAGTATTCGTCAGAAGCAATTAAGTCCTCATCGGCTTCGCCCAAGTATCCCAGTGCATGAGAGAGGGTAGGTGTGGCAAATTGACGGTCAGTTCTTGACTCAATGAAAAAACCATCAAGTCTGTATATATTCTCACGAACCAATGTGAATTGCTTATTCGATAAGTTTGCATAAAATAAGGCTGAGTTGTTGAATGAGTTATTCTTTTGTCGCTTTTTTGCTCTAACTCCAGCGTCAATGATTAACCCTCGCACCGTGGGCAAGTCCAATTCTAAAATAGAACACAATAAGCCAGTGTCTAGTTTTTTTATTTCATAGGGAAAAACCGATAAATCATACATTTGCGTGCTGTAAACCATCAATTTCCCTTTTCTATCAAACACGTTACTTCTGGATGGATACAATGTAATTTTGTTCAATGCATTGTTAATGGCCATTTTCTTATAGGGTACCTCGCCCAATTGTAAACTGGCAAGACGCAGGGTGTAAACAACGAAAACAAAAAGGATCAATCCTAGATATACGATTTGTTTCGAACGATTTTTGTCAATCATAATTTCAACGTTTACTCATGAGAATTCTGAAAATCTGAATAAAAAATACACTCACACAAGCACTTGCTATACTCACCCATAAAATAGTAAAAAGGGCCGACCAGCGAAAGTAGTCAAATGTAAAAAAGATTAAATGATGTATCAATGCAATAGAAAATACATAAACGTAATACCATTGCCAGCCTTTGTAATCTTCGTGTATCGATGATAATCCTTGCAACTGCATGCTGTTTTCATCCAAAAAGTAATTGTCTATGTGGTATTTAATGTATACCACAGACACACAAGCCGCTGTATGCATACCCATGCTACCTCCCAATGCATCGATCGTCATGCCAAAGAAAAAAGCGCCAATTAATATCCCATATTTGTTCACAGAGATTGGTATGCTTAAAAATAACATCACATAAGGCATAGGTTTGATCCACCATGCAATATTTACTTCTTGTAGGATAAATGTCTGAACAATTGCCAACAATAATGCAGAAAGTATGTATCTAGTTATTTCTATCATTGTTGTTTTCTTCGTTACTTGTGGGTATCGCGTTGTTTAAGGCATCCAATTCTTTTTGATGTATGTTCTTTATCACTGTAACAACATCCAATTGGCCAAAGTCAGTTGCGAGTTTTACTTTAATCTTGTGAAAATTTGATTTTAAATTCGAACTACTTGAAATGATCGTACCTATAGGAATTCCTGCAGGGAATAATAGGGAATAGTTGGATGTAAATAGTTTCATTCCGTTTTTTACCTTGACAAATCTATTTACTTCTTCGAGGTCAACGGTGGTGGGATCTTCTCCATTCCAAGAGATAACTCCTTGACTCGTTTTTAAATCATAAAAATAAGGTGTGATTTCAAATTTCGAATTGAGAACAGACATCACCAATGAATAATGTTCTGCCGATTCAACAACAACACCTACAATTCCCATGGGCGATACAACCGACATGTGCCGTTTGATGCCATCTTTAAATCCCCTGTCTAAGATGATGAAGTTGTTCTGGTTCTGTACGCTGTTTCGAATCACCCGAGCTTGAATGTAATCGTATTTTACCAAATTCCCAGTTTTTTCGTCCTGATATGCACTGTCTCGCTTCGGTGAATTATAGGTGAGATTCCAATTGAGTTGTTGTTTTAGAAGCGTATTTTCAGCAATAAGTTGTTGATTAACCTGTTTCAGGTTGAAATAAGCCTTTACATCCGCGCGTAATTGATCGATTTTTCTATGAGCCCCCAAAACTTGACCAAAGTAGATACTATGCTGGTAAAAATGATACCTAAATATTTGTGTCGTTGCACTGATAAGCAACAATACAAACAACAAAGGATGCGCCTGATTCCGTATCCAACGGAATATTACCAACATGTGTTAAAGGGTTTAAGCTGTCATTAGGAATTTGAAGCGTCCAATATTTTTTAAAGCCGTTCCTGTACCTCGAACAACTGCACGCAAAGGATCCTCGGCGATGTGCACACGCAATTTTGTCTTGGCGGCAATGCGTTTATCTAGTCCTCGTAACAAAGCTCCACCACCTGTAAGCCAAATGCCATTGCCTAAAATATCAGCGCTAAGTTCTGGAGGAGACTGTTCGAGAGCCCTCAAAACCGCCTCTTCCACTTTCATGATGCTCTTGTCCAGTGCCCTTGCTATTTCGCTATAACTTACAATGATTTGCTTGGGAATACCAGTCATAAGATCTCTGCCAAAAACTGCATAGTCTTCTGGAGGACTGTCCAATTCTTGAAGTGCAGAACCAATGTGGATTTTGATTTTTTCCGCAGTCCTTTCGCCAATTAACAGATTGTGCTCACGACGCATGTATTCCAAAATATCCAAATTGAATTCATCACCGGCTACGCGAATGCTCTCGTCACATACAATACCTCCCAAAGCAATGATGGCGATCTCTGTAGTTCCACCGCCGATATCCACAATCATGTTTCCTTGAGGCTGCGTAACATCAATGCCGATACCAACCGCTGCAGCCATTGGTTCGTGAATCAAATACACCTCTTTGGCTCCGCTGCGCTCCGCCGAATCCTTAACTGCACGCTTTTCAACCTCGGTGATTCCACTGGGAATACAAATAACCATCTTCAACTGAGGTGAAATCCAACGCTGCTTTTGATTCATCATTTTGATCATGCCACGAATCATGTGCTCAGCTGCCTGAAAATCAGCGATTACACCGTCTTTGAGAGGACGAATGGTCTTAATTCCCTCGTTTTCTTTACCAAACATTTGCATCGCATCTTTACCAATGGCAATTACATTGCCCGTATTTCGCTCAATGGCGATGATACTTGGTTCGTCAACAACTACCTTGTCTTTGTGGATGATTAGGGTGTTGGCTGTGCCGAGGTCGATGGCAAGTTCTTGGGTTAGAAAACTGAAAAAACTCATGGGTTTGTAGTGTGTCGCAAAATAAACACAAAACACAACATTTTGGTCAGGAATTTTCAGGAATTCGCTAAAAATTCCATGTCATACAAACATGATGTATCGGGGTGAGAATTTTTCCTTCTTTAAGGCCCCAAGCCACTTCATAGCGAATTGGCATTTTAAGTAGTATGGTCCTTGCACCCAAACCGGCCCCCGCAACCCATGGATTCCGTTTTGCATACACATCCATCAGCAAATTGGGTGTGTTGTAGGACTGTCGATTAAATGGATTAGAGTCGTTGGATGGGCTCCTCCCAACATACGCCGTTCCTACGTCCAAAAATGTGTATGTTTCTAAGCGTTTCAGTACTTCAGATTTGATGATGTCCTTGTAGATCAATTTGAAAGGAGAGATGCCCAGTTGTAAATTCATAACAGCCGAAGAATGACCCAATCGAACACCTGAATAAAAACCCCTTACATAACCGCCAATCACGCGATAGCCATCATCACCCACAGCACCCGAATTCCAAATTGAAATGTCCCAGGGCGTCGGATTGATCCATCCTTGAGAGCCACCAACCCAATATTCATTTTGGACCTCTCCTGCACTGCTGTTGAATTGCACCTTCCCTTCAAAATGGAACACGCCCCCCATGATTTTTTGCAGTTGTGCAGCCAGCTGGAAATCATAACCCAAATCCAATCTTCCCGACGCTCTCGAATATTGGGATCCCCATTTTATCCATCTTGCGTACTCGGTGATTCCAGCTTTGCCCCAAATTTCGCCATGATAACGGTGCTGCCTGTTGGGGTTGCTGCCATTGAATCCGTAGTGCGCTCGCAATGTTACGTTATTGCTCTTGAAAGTCTCATGACGCAAGGAGCCAGAAATTGGGCTGTTTATACGCCGAAATGACTCATCTCGTTGAATATTCACATCTACAGACAGCGTTAAGTTGCGCTGATAGGTTCGAGACAACCCCACGGTGAATTTGTTGCCCAAAGTCTTCTTTGTATAGCCTTCTGTCGGACTATAGTCACGGCTCCGATGATAATAGTTTTGGTGGATTGTCCAACGGTTCAACTTCCAGTATTGCTCCAATCGAATGGCCATTCTAGATAGAGGTAAATTGGACAATAACCCCAATTTTATTTGGTGATTGAATCGAGGATTACGCAAATAAAAGCGCAATTCAGGGGTCAATGGGTGATTATAAAATTGGTTTGGATTCAAAAACGCAGGCATAGGGAAAGCCAAAGGCTCCTCATTGCTCAAAAACAATCCCCCGCGTTCCAAAATCATGGCGCTTTTGGTCCTACAGCGTACAAAAGAGCCTGGCTTGTATAGGTTTGCTTGACTGCTGCTGCGCAATTTTCCCAAGTCTTTGCGTGGGAAAGGCGATAAATAAACCCAAGTATCTGCTATCATTGGTGCTATCGTGAGCGTCTGGATAGTGCTTCCGTTTGCCGTTTGTTTTATATCGTCCTGGGTTGGGGATTTTCGCATCATTTCCCTAATTTCCACCGACGATAAATCACCACTTTCTAATCGCCTGAAATGCGCATGGTTGTCTTTGAAACTGACTTCCAAGATGCCATTTTCTGTCCGATCGTTTTTTAATTGATACTGACTCGCATATCCGCCAGACAGGGGGATCTTCCACCGAAGTATCAAAGAGTCTGTGATTTTTGAAAAATTCACATACCACTGATTTTCTGTTGATTGTAAGTAGCTAATTAAATTGTTACTTTCAATTATTAAATCTTTGATTACATCGCCAATAAAAAGCGTGTCTGTCCAAATGATTTCAGTATTCACACCGTAATTCTTCGCCAATTGAATGAAATATTTATCACGCCCAAATGGTTTTCTAATCAAGTGGAAGTCCGCGTTGGGTTGATTTCTTTTGGCTTGATCCAAAGGATGTCGTCCGGGATCGTTGGTAGTTCGATTGAATAATAGTTCTTCCAGTGGTTTTTCGGTGTGATGATTTTCAGAATCGCCCAGTTCATTTAAATAAAATGCCGCTTCAGAGATCAATTTCGCATGTTGCTTTTTGCAAATTAAACGATCGTCTAAATGCGTTTCGTTGAGAGATTCAATGCACCAATACTCTTGATCGGGAATGTACAATTGAATCAAATATGTATTGGATGAATGAAGTTCTATTAAGTTGAGTACGGGTGAATTGGCTGAATGACTGGTCAACGGAAATTCATCAACTTCCCGCTCAGAACGCCTGGCGTCAAGCGCATTCTTTGACTCCCTGTACCAGTCGGCAAAATCTTGGCCCGTCAAATATTCTATCGCCGAGGCCGCTTGACCTGTGTATTTTACAACAAACCAAAAGTTCGTGATGGCCGATGTGCCATAAGCCTGTATCCATTGTTTCCAGACGAATCGACCAAAAACCTGGGCAGAGAGTGGTGTGATTTGATTGGGGTATTTGAATGCCGATTTATCGCGGAAATACTGGAATTCATCTTGGGCAAAAATGTTCCAACCGTTTGCCCAATACGCACACAAACCCTGGGAAATCCAAGTAGGAAAGTGGTGGTAGCCCGATTGGGTCATTTTTTGTCTAACACTGCTACCATTGAGAAATTCGTTGAGTGTCATGTGCGCTATCAAATACCGAAGTTGAATACGTATTTTATTGAATTCAGTGCCTACATAAATCGGGTAATGGTTGCTTGAAACTCCTTGGAAATCCGATAAAAATCGCTCCGCCCAAATGCTGTGTGACTGGAGCGCAACTTGATATTCCTGAACATCGAAGAATAATCGCAAATGCAATTGCCCCGTGAGTTTATAGCCCAATACTCGCTCAAACTCCATCAAATCGGTAGAAACCATCTGAAAAATGGAATCCAATTGAGCCCTGTCTGTTTTTCTTAATAGGGTGTCGTTGTTGACGTTCTCAATCTCAATGTGTATGCGATCAAATTGCCAGTGCTGAGATTGACCGCCTAAAATTGGAATGTGCGCGATTAGCTGCAATACAAGAACAAACCATAACCTCAGCACTTCTTGCGCGCGCTGATTGGTTTTTCCGATTACGTTGCCCTGCATTGCCCAAAGATACGCATGAATCTACGACAAACAAACAGACTTTGGGTATTACCTTTGTGTCATGAGTGTGAGAAATTCCCAAAATTATATCGATTTAGAAAATCAATACGGTGCCCATAATTACCACCCGCTGCCCGTGGTACTAACTAAAGGGGAGGGTGTTTTTGTTTGGGATGTGGAAGGGAAGCGGTATTTTGATTTTTTATCGGCCTATTCTGCCGTGAATCAAGGCCATTGTCACCCCAAAATTTTGGCCGCACTGCACGAACAAAGTCAGCGTATTACGTTAACGAGTAGGGCGTTTCACAACGATCAATTGGGTCCTTTCGAAAAGTATATTACAGAGTTGTTAGGGTTTGATCGTGTTTTGCCAATGAATACGGGTGTAGAAGGGGGTGAGACAGCCATTAAATTGGCACGAAAATGGGGTTATACCGTCAAAGGCATTCCAAAAAACCAAGCCAAAATCGTGTTTGCTTCAGGGAATTTCTGGGGTAGAACAATTGCCGCCATTTCCAGCTCTCAAGACCCAGATAGCTATGGCGATTTTGGTCCGTTTGTCCCAGGGTTTGAAGTTGTTCCCTTTAACGATCTCGTTGCCCTAGACAAGGTGCTGCAAGACGGTCATGTGGCCGCTTTTATGGTAGAACCAATACAAGGGGAAGCAGGTGTCATCGTTCCTGATGAGAATTATTTGGCAGGAGTGAGGGCACTCTGTAGTAAATACAATGTATTGTGGATTGCCGATGAAGTTCAGACAGGATTGGGAAGGACAGGTAAAATGTTGTGTTGCGATCATTCAAATGTTAAACCCGATATTCTTGTTTTGGGTAAAGCCTTGGGTGGTGGGGTGTTTCCGGTGAGTGCCGTATTGACAAGCCATGAAGTAATGGATGTGCTTCATCCCGGACAGCATGGATCTACATTTGGGGGAAACCCCTTGGCCTGTGCCGTTGCCATGGCATCATTACAAGTTCTTACTGAAGAGAAATTGCCTGAGAATGCAGAAAAATTGGGCGAAATTTTCAGAAATCGATTGAAAAATATCCAGTCTCCCTTGGTGGCCGCCGTGCGTGGAAAAGGGTTGTTGAATGCCATAGATATTCTTCCATTTGGAGAGGGTAAAACAGCCTATGATATTTGTTTGGCGCTCAGAGATGCTGGGCTTTTGGCAAAGCAAACCCATATCCATACCATTCGATTCGCTCCCCCGTTGACCATAAGAGAAGAACAACTCAATCAGGCAGCGACCTTAATTGCGACCACAATTGAACAGGCAACGCGATAAATTGCCAAAAAAGTAGTATTTTTGCAGTCCCGCTCGGGTGGCGGAATAGGTAGACGCGCAGGACTTAAAATCCTGTTTTCAGTAATGAAAGTACGGGTTCGATTCCCGTCCCGAGCACAAATGAAGAAGATTGCTTTTTCAATCGTTCTAACCATTGCCCTCTCTTGCAATTCAACGGGTGTATCCAGTCGATACATCAGTGAAACAGACACCAGTTATTCCGAAGACATTCGCGCGGTTTCTGCGAAAATCAATGCCAACCCCAAAGACGCTGAACTTTATTACAAACGGGGCAATACCTTTTATTACGAAAAACGACATTCCGATGCCATCGCCGACTTTGAATTGGCCATCGAATTAAATCCCAAACAACCCCTATATCATTTCCGTTGTGCAGAAACTTGGGTAGCCATGGATTCTACCAACTCGGAAAAAACCAAATACCACCTTACACAGGCACTGTCACTCAAACCCGATTACCACGCTGCTTCGGCCTTGTTGGCAAAATATTACTTGGCCCGACAGCAATACACAGAAGCCATCAACTTGTACAAAACGTTGATTGAACAGCCAGAATTCGCAGACCCAGCGTTTGTGATGATGTCAATTGCCTACAAAGAGCAGAAAGACACAACAAAAGCAGAGGGGATTATTGATCGCGCTTTAACAATCAACCCTGAGAATTTTGATGCGGTTATGCAAAAAGTGTTAATCCTGAACGACAGGAATGATGCGCAAACCATGGCTTGGGCCAACAAAGCGGTGAGAATGAATGAATTCAGCGATGAGGCCCTGTACACAATGGGGTTGCTTTTGCAAAAAGAATTGAAATATGCCGATGCTCGGTCCTTTTACGAGCGGGCAATCAAAGTGAATCCAAATCACGTCTATGCGCATTACAACCTAGCCGTAATTCAATCTTTGTTCGATAATCATCAAGATTGCATAGAATGGTGCGATAAAGTACTTGACTTGAATCCCAACTTCGACAAAGCCCTGGCCTTGAAAGGCTATTCCTACGAAAAATTGGGCAATAAAAAAGCGGCCCTGCAAGAATACAAAGCCGCTTTATCTATCAACCCCAATGCCACATTGGCAAAAGAAGGGTTGAAAAGCATTCAATAATTAGTGCTTTTTCAATACAACTTTTGAGTAAATGTACTCGGTGGTACCGCCAAAGTTGTACAAATATTTACGACGCAATACAATTTGCTCTCCCGTCAACGATGCGATATCCCAGCTGTAATTAAACAAGGTAACTTTTGTATCGTCGGGGCTAGCCATGTTCCAAGCGAATTTCTCGGTGGCAGGGTCCGAAGGATCACATTTTTGTGCGCCACGATTGATCTCAACTTGGCTGGTGCTGATGAAGTTGTAAAAATCGTCTTTCATACAAGCGTCGATGTTGCTGTAATTGTCTTGACTAGAACTATCGTTCCAAGAACTCAATTCCCAGGCATGCAACATGAACACCTCCTGTTTGGTTTTGCCACTGATGTCGATGGCATTGCCATTCGAACTACCTGAATCACAAGATGCCGCGAAGAGCATCACCAATGCTGAAATACCAAAGATGAATTTTTTCATAATGTCTCCAAATATAACAATCCCAAACAATCAAGCAAACTCCTAACGCAAATCTTCAATCACCTCGGCAGCCATTCTTAGCCCAAAAAGTGCTGGCATATAAGAGATTGTGCCGTAAAACGATTTTTTGAAATTGCTGCCATCCGTCAGTCTTACTGCGTCTCTACACAGTTCACCCTTGTTGAAAACCGCTTTGAACCCCGAGTAAATACCATTCTTGTGTAATCTTTTTCTAACATTCTTAGCAAAAGGGCAGTTGAACGTCTTTCCGATATCGGTTACTTCCACCAACGACGCATCCATCTTACCGCCAGCACCCATGCTCGAGATGAGTCTTTGTCCGTTTTCGATACAGCTGCGAATCAAATACACTTTGGGTGTAACTGAGTCTATACAGTCCATCACGTAATCGAATCGCTCGGCTCTCACCAACTCTTGGGTGTGCTCGGGGCGCTGAAAAGAGTCAATGACACGCAAATTTACATCTGGATTGATATCACGGATCCTTGCCGCCATCAAATCGGCTTTCTTCATTCCTACGGTACTAGTTAAGGCTGGTAACTGACGATTTTTGTTGGTTTTATCAACCACATCGCCATCAATGATGGTCAAATTGCCAACCCCTGCACGCGCAACAAATTCCGCGGCAAAACTACCTACACCCCCCAATCCAACAATCAAAACATTTCTTGACGCCAAACGCTCCACAGATTCTTTGCCAATTAATAGTTCAGTACGTTCTAACCACGATAAATCCATAATCGCAAATTTAGTATCAAAGTGAATTACCTTTGTTTTGTATGGGAAAATTAAGCCAACGGATGATTTTATTGGTGTTTTGGGCCTTGACAATCCAAGAAACTGTAGCACAAACTACCGCGAATTCCAGTCCCCAAACATTGCCGCAAACGTCCCAAAAACGTCAAATATTGAGTCCTTCCGCCCAATTGTTTAACAGTGAAACGCTTCGAAAAACCCTGATTCCGAGGTTCGATGGCAAGTTCGACGCCCAAGTTTTGGTAGATGATTTATTTGAAGTCCCCGCGTCCATTTCCGTTCTTTCTGAAATTCAGGATCCGGAATCGTTCAGCCAGCGCCTGCTTCACATACAATTATCAGAAAACGAATGGCTACCGCTTCTTCAGCAACCAGGCCTGATATACGTGGAAGTTTCGAGTAAAATCAATTCCGCTCGACCTTTGAACGATACAGCCAGAATTCAAAGTAGGGTAGATATGGCCGAGAAAGGACTGCAAAATCAACTCAGCCAAAATTATACTGGCAAAGGCGTGCTTGTGGGAATCGTGGATATTGGCTTTCAAACGGATCACCCCACTTTCTTCGATCAACAAGCCAAAGATTACCGCGTTTTGCGTTTCTGGAACCAACAAATCAAAGGGAATTCACCGAGCTATTTTACCTACGGCACCGAATACAAAGATTCTACATCCATTTTATCGGCAATAGACGATGATGGTACTCATGGAACACATGTCGCTGGAATTGCTGGTGGTTCCGGACTGGCATCTCCCAACTTAAAGCACCGAGGAATGGCACCGGAATCGCAATTGGCTTTTGTGGGTATCAAATATGCAAACGACACCCTGGCGGGCAGTGGACTTGGCGACTATGTTGTTGCGAATCCAACCATCCTTGACGGGTTTAATTACGTGTTCAAATTGGGAGAACAATTGGGCAAGCCCGCCGTGTGCAATCTAAGTTGGGGTATGCACACAGGTCCACACGATGGTACATCCTTGTTTGATCGATCTGTGAAATCACTGGTTGGTGCGGGCAGAATCGTAGTAGGTGCTGCTGGAAACGATGGCAGAAATCAAATGCATGTGTATGCACAAACAAAAGGAGACACCATTTACACGTTGGCCCAGGATAACAACAGAAATAACTATACCCATGAAAACATTCTAACGGATATTTGGGGTGGTGTGGGAGATAAACTCAGCGTTCAAGTTTCCCTGGTAGATACATTGGGAAACAAACTGTTGGCTGCACCTTGGAATGTGGCAGGAGATTGTATCAATTGCGGTGCCTACAAAAGAGTGTATACCTCGGGCAAAGATACCTTGTGGGTTATCGCCACTGAACAAGTGTATCCGTTTAATAACAAACCCAACTTGTTGCTCATCGTTGAACACAATCGACCCAAAGATGCCTACATCCAATTGGGACTATACAGCAGCGGGGAAGTGCATGCTTGGAATTCTGGACAGGCATACCGTTGGACCTCCGGTCATTTTTATGCCGGTCACAAAGGTGGCTCGTTTGGCAAGCGCCATATAGCCGGTGTTGCGGAAGGATCTGTGGGTGAAAATGGAGGCTCCGGCACACATACTTTAACAGCTGGGGCTTACATCAACAGAAATAATTGGGTCAATTACAAAGGCGAGTATTTCAATCAGCCATGGCATACCACCGGCGATATCGCGGGATTCAGCAGCCGTGGGCCCATGCCTAAATCATCGGATTTTCCCAATGGAAGAATCAAGCCTGATGTAATAGCACCCGGACAAATGATCGCATCGGCATTGCATCGCAGGCAAGTTCCCGGATGGCTCAACAACGAAATCGTGTACAAGTCTACCTTTAGGGGTCAAGATGTCTACTGGGCGATGTTCTCCGGTACATCCATGGCATCGCCCCATGTGGCAGGGATTGTAGCCCTGTACTTGCAAGCCAATGAATGGTTGACACCAGCGGAAATTCGTAACCTTTGGAGAATTACGGCTCGAAAAGATCAATTTACCACGCCCGACTCCAATAGCAACAGTGGTTATGGAAAAATTGATGCTTACGAAACATTGAAAATCATTGATAAATACGCCAAGTCACCAAACCAGCAAACGTTTATGCAAGGCTGGATACATTGGATCAGTGAAAATCTAGAACTCAACATCCACAATTATCAACTGCTGGGGATGAAGGCCGATGTGAACGTGTTTAATTCGCTGGGTCAAATCGTTGCATCTGGAAAAACCGGGGAAGGTTCCGCCATTCCTATGAGTACACTGCCATCAGGGATTTACCACTGTCAAATTTTGGTCGGCAATCAACGCATGGCTCGCTTTTCTGTCGTGAAATAACCTTTTACTCTGATTTAGAAGCCAAATATTCCAAGTAAGGAATTACATATCTGTCCTTTTTCTGCGGATAGATATCATCGATGGTAACCATAATGCCGGTTTCTTCCACATTGCCAAAATGATCGTTGATACAAGTGCCGAAAGTGCGCATTGTGGGACTTAAATTCATGTAATTGTTAAACAGGGGTGGGATGTTTTCACCCAACTCTCTAATCTTGGAATTTAATAACTTATGGCCTTCCTTGTAATCCAATCCTTTAAGGTTGTTGAGGAACTCTTCACAATCAAATTCTAGTTTTACTGGTGTATCAATGGTTACCAAATGATCGGGGTCTGGGAAAAAATGTTGCATAAAACGCAAAATGGTATCCCTCGCTTCACGATTGAAATCGGTGTACATGGTGATTTTGCCGAAGAAGTACTTCATCTCTGGGTACATGGCAACCAATGCACCTAGGCCGTCCCACAAATTATCCAAAGAAAATAGACCCTTTCTGCTTCCTGCGCTGGGTTGGAAGTCGGGCTGAACAAAACTTCTACCCAATTCAATGGCTACAGGGAAAAAGTGGTTCTTCAATTTGTCAGAAAATGAGAAAATCTCAGAAGTTGACAAATGAAATGTGCCGTCCACGTCCTTCGTGTCTTTGCACAAAACAAGCCGATATCCACCCACAATGGCCTTTTCTGTTGGGTCCCAAACAATGAGTTGACTATATGCGAATGGGCCCTTGTCGAACTCGTCAATGTCCAAAGATTTGCCGGTACCGCCCCCTGCAGCGCGGAAAGTCACCTCACGCAAACGGGCAACCTCATTCATGAGATTGGGTTTGTCGTCGCCTTTGAAAATGTATATTTCGTTGGAAGTGTTGTTGGTAGGTCGAACAAAAATGTCTGGGGTGAGCTCCTGTAACAGTATCGACGGATCTATGGGGTCAATGATGTTTTCTCTCATGGCTTCTGTGCTCATGGGGTAAAGTTAATACAAAACTACAAATCGCGAAAACTAGGGCAATGCGAAGGTTGCATTTGGGTCTTCTTGCAAACGATACACAAATTCCTTGATGTATTGTGCTTCAAAAAGTGTGTTCCGCTTGTCGAAAAGGGAAGAATCAATTGGATTTCCAAAGGTGAGGGTAATGGTTTGTCCACGTTTCAGAAACAGCTCATCCGCCAAAGTCAACATTTCAATATTGAATTTTATTCGCCAAAATTTTCGCCAATTGGCGATGCGATAAAACCGGGACGAATTTGCCCCATCAATATACACCGGCACAATGGTATAGTTGTATTGGATGGCTTTGGCCAAGAAACTCTTCTGCCATTCCAAATCAACGATTTTGTTGTCGATTTTCCGAGAGCATAACCCCGCAGGAAATACAATCATTGCCTCTCTTTCGGCATACATTTGATCAACGCGGACCATAGAATCCTTGGCAGACTTGCCGAATTTGTTGACGGGAATAAAATACCCTTTGAATTGAGGTATGTGGGCCAAGACATCGTTGGCTATGATGTGCAATTTGGATCGCACTTTCCCAACCTCGGCAAACAAACTCAATGCATCCATGCCCGCCATGGGGTGGTTGGCGACAAATACCACTGGACCTTCCGTCGGAATACGCTCCGAAAAATTGGTTGCTACCGTACAACCCATCTCCTGAATGGCCTTGATGGCAAATTCACGTCCATCATACCCATGATAAGTCCTGAGTACCCGATTCAATTCGTCTTGATGCACAAAACGCTCAAACCAACGTAACACAAATTCAGGTATCCAACGCAACAAATTGGCATTTTTCGAGGAAATCACCTCTCTCACACTTACTTGAAGCGGTTGGTCACTCATATTTATCCTAGAATCGTTGCTTTGGTTGCATCCAAAATAGCGAAAGACGATGCTGAATCTGTGGATTCTGAATAAACACGCAATACAGGCTCAGTTCCGCTCGGACGAATCATTACCCAAGAGCCATTATTCAATCTGAATTTATATCCATCAACATCTTCAACAGCCACTACTGTATACTGTCCAAATTGAGTGTAACTTCTTGATTTACATTTCTCTATGATGCTATCTTTGAGTTCATTGGTGATGTGTAAATCATACCGTTCCACCGCAAATGACCCCACTTTGGCATACATATCTTGAATCAATTCAGACACGGTTTTTTCTGTTTTGGCCATATATTCCATTAACACCAAGCCCATCCACACACCATCGCGCTCTGGGATATGCCCTTTGATGGCGATTCCACCACTTTCCTCAGCACCAATCAAAACATCTTCCGTAACCATGTATTCACAGATATACTTGAATCCAATTTTGGTAGTGATGGCTTCTAAACCTTTCAGGTCGCAGAGTTTTTGCACTTTGTCGCTCACTGAGAAGCTTTTTACCACCTTGCCATTATACCCTTTGAATGTGGTTAGGTATTCAATCAACAACAAAATCAAATGATGGGAATCCACAAAGTTTCCTTTTTCATCAAACCACCCAATTCGATCAGCATCGCCATCCGTAGCGAGACCGCACAAGTACTGGTCGTTGGATTGAATTAATGGACCTATTTCAGGCAAGTTTTTCAAAATGGGCTCCGGGGCACGACCTTCAAAACCTGGATTGTGGTTGCCGTGAAGTATGGTTGATTTGGGCAACATTCGTTTCACAATGGCTTGGCCTGCACCATACATAGCATCGTAAACCAATCCTGAAGAAATGCCCTCCAAGGCGTTCATGTCAAAACTACTTAAACAATGTTTGTAATACAGTGTCTCGAAATCCCCGTAGGAAATCATTCCATCGGACATGTATGATTCAAAGGTGTTGCCAGGTTCAACCAAGCCATCTATAATGAGGGCTTCCACCTTACTAACCTCAGAAGGGATGGCCGGGCCCCCGTAGTTGGCTTTAATTTTATACCCATTGTAGGTAGGCGGGTTGTGACTGGCTGTTAGGATGATGCCTGCGCCAGCGTGTAATTTGTTTGCAGCCAAAGAAATCATCGGCGTTGAAACAAAACCCTTTGAAATAGTTACCTTGATGCCTTTGTTTGCCATCTGTCTGGCCGTCTCTTTGGCAAACATTTCGCCGCCGAATCGACAGTCATAGCCCACAACACAGGTTTTGGGTAGATCGCTGTTATTTAACCAATTGGCTGTGGCTTCAGCCACCCTTCTCACATTGGCAACCGTGAACTCATCAGCAATGATTTCGCGCCACCCGTCCGTTCCAAATTTGATTTGATACATGTTATTTTCCTTTATACAAAAGCGTTTTCTCCAGTAATTTCCATTCCTAAAATCAATAGATGTATATCGTGGGTTCCTTCATAGGTTACCACGGATTCCAAATTCATCATATGTCGCATGATCGGGAATTCACCCGTAATACCCATGCCTCCAAGCATTTGCCGGGCTTCTCTCGCTGTCTTTAATGCGATTTCTACGTTGTTTCTTTTGGCCATTGAAATTTGAGAGGGGGTCGCTAAGCCTTTGTCCATCAGTTGACCCAACCGCCAAACAAGCAACTGAGCCTTAGTGATTTCGGTCAGCATTTCAGCCAGCTTTTTTTGTTGCAACTGAAAACCACCTATGGGTTTGCCAAATTGGATGCGTTGTTTCGCGTATCTCACAGCGGTGTCATAGCAATCCATCGCAGCGCCCAAAGCGCCCCAACTAATACCATATCGGGCAGAATTCAAACACGTCAATGGACCTTTTAATCCAGTAACCCCGGGAAGCAGATTTTCTTTGGGTATTTTCACATTGTCGAAAACCAATTCTCCGGTACAACTGGCCCTTAAGCTCCATTTGTTGTGGGTGGTAGGTGTTGAAAAGCCTTCCATGCCTCGCTCTACAATCAAACCATGAACTACACCAGCTTCGTTTTTTGCCCAAACCACTGCAACATCGGCAAAAGGGGCATTGCTGATCCACATTTTGGCACCATTCAGTAGATAATGATCGCCTTTGTCCACGAAGTTGGTTGTCATTCCCCCCGGATTCGACCCATGGTCAGGTTCGGTCAACCCAAAACAACCCAGCCAATCGCCAGAGGCCAATTTGGGCAAATACTTCCTTTTTTGGGCCTCACTGCCAAATTTATAGATGGGGTACATCACCAAAGAACCTTGGACCGACGCAGTAGATCGAACGCCGCTATCACAACGTTCAAGCTCTTGCATGATGATGCCGTAAGTGGTGTAGTCCATGCCGCCACACCCATATTCTAATGGCAACTGGGGTCCAAAAGCCCCAATTTCACCCAGCTGCTTTACGATATGCCTGGGGAATTCCGCCTGTTGCGCAAAGTGTTCGATGATTGGACTCAACTCGCGTTTTACATAATCCCTCACCGATGAACGAATCAGTTTTTGTTCCTCACTGAGTAAATCATCGATGCAGTAAAAATCTGGTGCTACGTATCGATCCTTGCCTTGGTTTGCCGATATCAAATCAGAAATATCCATTGAACTCATAAAAGTTATCTGTTACAAATGTAACATAGTTGTTTTCTTTGCATGGAATTTTTAACCCCAATATATGTTAACAACCATTTTTATTGACCAATTGCAAATCCATGCCCCCATTGGATGGTATGAAGAGGAGAGAGCGAATAAAGTGGGTCTTGCCATTAGCGTTAGGGTAAAGTTTGAACCATCGGTATTAAACGATGAATTAAATAAAACCATCGACTATGGCTTGATAACTTCATGGATTTTATCACTATGTGATACACCAACCAAGCTGTTGGAAACCTTGGCAGAAAATATCTTAACCCACATTGAAAAAGAGGTGCCAATTGGATTGGTTCATGTTTGGGTTGGAATCCGGAAATCACAGATTCAATCGAGAGGGATTCTCGCAATAGCTCATGGAGTGGAAGTGGAGCAAACATATCCCAAAACACAAGACAATTAAGTATCTTTGTAAGAATGAGTTTTTCAAGGGTTTTTACCGCCATCGCATTGTTGTGTGTCGCCCCAGTTTTTGCACAAATTCCAGCCATCACGGGTTGGGTATATAACAAAAAGACACTTGAAACAATCCCCGGGGCCATCATCGTTGATTCCGCTTCTTTCGCCTTTGTTGAGAGTAACGCCCAAGGATTCTATCAATTTGGTACCAAACAAGGCGATAAAACCATCATAGTTGCGGCACCTGGCTTCAAACCTCAGAAGGTGGTCATCGATGTGCAAGCGTCCGTAAACAAGAACTTCTTTCTCAGGCCAGTGGGCTTCGGGGAAATTGATTCAGCGGCTGAATATTTGTCGCTGTACAACATGAAGCCCTCGTTTTACACCACAACGAAAAAAGCAATCATCCAATCACCCAGTGTGTTGTCGGTGAGTGACCCCATCAAATACTTTCAGTTTTTACCCGGTGTAACAGGGGGGATAGAAGGACTCTCGGGTTTGGTAGTTCGGGGCAGTAACGCGGATCAGAATCTATTGCTTATGAATGGATTGCCACTTTACGGAAACGGCCACGTGTGGGGATTTTTGTCGAACTACAACACAGAAATCGTGAAGTCGGCAGATATTTACAGAGGTGTAGCCCCCGCCAGATATGGTGGCAGAGCCGGTGGTGCAGTTGTGGATATCCAAACCGATGGCGGTGCAGCCAAAGATTGGACAGGCAAAATGCACGTAGATCCATTAACTGCTAATGTTTGTGCGGACGGACCGCTCGATCATCGCGGGAAAGTCACTGGGTCGTTGGGTATTAGAAGAAGTTATTTGGATTGGCTTTTGGGTGCTGGACAGTCGTCAGGAATCATTGGTAATGTTCATGATATCAATGCACGGGTCGACTACAAGATAGACCAACATACACAATGGAATTTTTGGGCTTATAATGGCCGAGACAAATATGGATTATCGGCAAAAGAAGACACCGTTGATTCGCTGAATCGCAAAATTGTATTGAATTACGATCTGCTCACCTCATGGCAAAACACCCAAATCGGCAGTCGTTACTCTCGTGAATTTAAGTCGAACCACTTCGGTTCAATTACCGCCGGGCTATCCCGATATCTCTATAGCAATTTGTTTTCCTTGGATGGGTCAATTACTCAAGGAGGAAACACCCAAACAGCTAAAATCAGGGAAGAACTTCGAAATGCCATCACAGACTACACAGTGAATGGCGACTTTAGTTATGTTTACTCCCCAGAGCACACCATCCGCTACGGTAGCCATTTGACGTTCCACAGTCTCAAACCCGGACAGTCAAGAATTCAGGAGAATACCAATTTGGCTATCCGCGACACCACTTTTGGGTTGGCCAACGTGCAAAACATTGTGGAATGGGCCAATTATGGTGAGCTCGACATGCACCCCAATGTAGGGTTAAGCGTGAATTTCGGTATGCGCCTTTGGACCTTCGTAACAAATTCAAAAACTTATGTACGTCCCGAACCTAGGGTCATTATTAGTCAACTTCTAGAGGGTAAAAAACGCATTCAATTGGGCTTTTCTGTGGCCAACCAAGGTCTGCACCAATTGTCTAGTGTCAACGGCGCATTGCCTCGGGATGTTTGGTTTCCAAGTAGTTCCACCTTCCGACCTCAAAGGACAACCCAATTGTCGGCGGCTTACATTTTCCCATTGACAGCCGGGGTTGAATTTTCTGCGGAAACTTACTACAAGTGGTTTGATGGGATTACCGATTTAACCGGTGTGGATGAAGATCCTTTGGTGAAAAATTATTGGGAGAGAAGCATTGTACAAGGAAAAGGAACCGCACAGGGATTCGAAGCCATGATTACCAAGAAAACAGGCTCTGGAACTGGTTTGCTGAGTTACACATACTCAAAAACAGAACGCACGTTCGAATACATCAACGATGGGGAACCCTTCTATTATCGTTGGGATAGACCTCATCAGCTCAAAATGCAGTTCACTTGGCAAGCGCAAACTTGGCTAACTATTAATATGTCGGCCATGCTCATGAGTGGCAACGTTTACACTGTGCCTACAGGTCAGTATTTAACCACCGATAACAAATTGGTTTACGATTTTAGTAGCAAAAACAATTACAGAATGCCCAATTACAAGCGGTTCGATATTGGTTTTACCAAGGAAATTAAACCCTACTACAACCGTGGGTACCGCGAATTTTGGGGCTTGCAAGTGTATAACGCATTTGGCTTCATGAACCCCATCAATGCCCGTTGGGATTTGAACACAGCCGGCAAATTGACATTAGTCGGTACCACGCCCTTTAAATTTATTCCCTCTGGATTTTATCGTTTAGAATTTTAACTGTATGAAAAAGAATTTTTGGTTGATTGGATCGTTTCTGATGTTGGCTTTTACCGCCTGTGAAACTGAATTGGATGATAGTTCCATCAAATACAGACCCCGTTTGGTGGTGAATTCATTTGTGAATAGCGATGATTATTTCTCCGTGCATGTTTCCAAGACCATTGCGATGAGCGATACCGCCTATCCCGACCCCATTGAAACAGCCACGGTTGTTGTGAATGATGGTATTCAAGACCACACTTTGACGTATAACTTGGGCTTGAGCAAATACCTGGCGAATTTCAAACCCGTTGCCGGCAAACAATATACGGTAAGGGTTAGTGCCACAGATTTTAATACGGCCGAAGGCACAATGACCCTGCCTAATAAATTGAGTTCTCCCAAATCGACATGGGTAGACCAAACCGGATTTGATGAAAATGGGTTTGAGACGGGCACGCTTACCTGTTACATCGCAGATCCAAGAGATGAACGAAACTATTATGAAATCAACCTGTATCGTTTCGATGATTTCACCCAAGAATGGTTGATCATGGCACCCAATACCACGGATCCATTTTTGAATCAAAATGCCTCGAAAACGGATCTGGGCGGGTATTTGATCGACGACAGAACATTCAACGGAGGCAATAGGAAGTTCGACTTTATCACCAGTTATGGAAGTGCCGGTAGCGCATACAAGTACTTGGTGGAGGTTCGTTCCTTGAGCGATGAATACTATCGCTATCTTCAATCTTTGGCCAACTATCGTAAATCATCGGGCTTGTTCTCGGATCCTACCCCCATTTACAGCAACATTACCAATGGCCGAGGCATTTGTGCCGGAGCATCCATACAACGCGATACCATACAATAATCGCACAGTAGCAACATGTCAGTACAGGAAAAGAAAATTCGCATTGTAAATGCGCAACAGCACAATCTAAAAAACGTAAGTGTAGATATTGATCATGGTTCATTTACCGTGGTTACCGGAGTTTCAGGCAGTGGAAAGTCCAGTTTGGTTTTTGAAACCCTGTTTGCTGAAGGACAACGCAGATATGTTGAAAGTTTGAGTAGTTATGCCCGTCAGTTCTTGGGCAGAATGAAGAAACCCCTTGTCGATGACATTCTCGGTCTTTGTCCGGCAGTTGCCATTGAACAAAAAGTAAATACACGTAATCCACGAAGTACCGTTGCTACTTCAACGGAAATTTACGATTATATCAAGTTGCTATTTAGTCGAGCCGGACACACCATTTCTCCGATTTCAGGCAGGGAGGTAAAGCGCGAAACTTCGGAAGATGTTTTGCGGTATTGCGAGTCCCACAAAGTGGGCGAGCGAGCTTTAATCATGGCGCCGCAGCCCCCGAAAACGAGGGGGAATGCCGATTGGGATTTGTTGATTCAAAAGGGGTATAGCAGAATTTGGTGCGAAAATCAATTGTTTTCGGTTCAGACGCTGCTCGATGAGCAATCCGTATTGGATCAGCCCATTTTTTTGGTCATTGATCGATTGGCAATCCAACCTGAGGACGAGGAATTTCAATCCCGATTGTTCGATGCCTGTGAAACGGCCTTTTGGGAAGGTGAGGGCAACTGCACCCTGCATTTCGTGGAAAGTGCTGAATCGGTTGAATTTAACAATCGATTTGAGTTAGATGGGGTGAAATTCGAAATACCCACCAAGGATTTTCTCAGTTTCAACAATCCGCATGGCGCTTGTAGAACCTGCGAAGGTTTCGGATCCGTGTTGGGACTGGACAGGGATTTGGTGATTCCCGATACTTCTTTGAGTGTCTTTGAAGGCGCTGTAGCTCCTTGGAAAGGAGAGACCATGGGGGAGTGGCGCAATGATTTCATCCGTCTGGCCAACAAAGTAGATTTTCCGATTCACCGAGCCATAAGAGATTTAGACTACTATCAACTGACCCTGTTGTGGGAAGGGAGTAGAGAATTGCCGGGCATCTTAGACTTTTTCAAATACATCGAAGAGAAATCTTACAAGATTCAATACCGCGTACTTGCCGCCAGATATCGGGGTAAAACTACCTGTCCAGACTGTCAAGGAACACGCTTGAGAAAGGAAGCGGCTTACGTGAAAGTATTGTCTTCCAGCCAACCCAAGCAACTTAGCATCCAGGAACTGTTGTTGATGGAAGTAGATTATGCGCTGGATTATTTCAAAGCATTGCAATTGAATCAGACCGATCAAGCCATCGCTGAGCGCATTGTTGAGGAGATACAGGGCAGATTACAATTTTTAAGCGATGTTGGATTGGGCTATCTATCATTGAACCGATTGAGCAACACCTTGAGCGGAGGAGAAAGCCAGAGAATCAATTTGGCAACTTCCCTGGGTTCTAACCTCACGGGTTCTATGTACATTTTGGATGAACCCAGCATTGGATTGCATTCGCGCGACACAGAACGATTGATTACTGTGCTTAAAGCCCTACAAAAAGAAGGAAATACAGTGATTGTGGTGGAACATGACGAAGACATCATGCGAAACGCGGAAAACCTTATCGATATTGGACCTCAGGCGGGCATATTGGGCGGACAATTGCTATATCAAGGTGAATACAAAGGAATTCATCAATGTGTTGATAGTTTGACGGGGAAATATTTGACCGGAGAAGAGGTGATTGAGGTGCCGAAAACGCGAAGAAAATCGACCCATTTTGTGGAACTGGAGGATGTAACAGCGAACAATTTAAAACATGTGACTTGTAAGTTTCCTTTGGAGGCACTTACCGCAGTAACTGGGGTATCGGGCTCAGGCAAAACGACCTTAATCAAGCAAGTGCTGTTCCCAGCCGTTAGCCGAGAATTGGGACTTTTCACAACAACCAAACCTGGGAAATTCAAGAAACTTTCGGGTTCTTTGTCGCTCGTCAAGTCCATTGAGATGGTGGATCAAAACCCCATCGGCAAAAGCAGTAGAAGTAACCCAGTAACCTATGTAAAAGCATTCGATGAAATCCGCGATTTGTTTGCCAATACGTCGACCTCAAAGTTCAATGGATTCAAGCCATCTCACTTTTCATTTAACGTGGATGGAGGTCGTTGTGATGTTTGTCAAGGAGAAGGAGAAACCATCATTGAAATGCAATTCATGGCCGATATTAAATTGGAGTGTGAGGCCTGCGGAGGACATCGTTATAAAAAGGAAGTTCTAGAAGTTGAATACAACGGTAAGAATATTTTCGAAGTGCTCGACATGACCGTGGATGAAGCGATGGAATTCTTTGTCGAGGTTAAGTCGGTGAGGGAGCGCATCAAGCCCCTGCAGGATGTGGGTTTGGGATATGTAAAGTTGGGACAAGGTTCGAATACGCTGAGTGGCGGCGAGGCACAGCGAGTAAAATTGGCCTTTTTCTTGAGCAAAGCCAGTCCAAACAAAGAGGGTGGGACACTGTTTATTTTTGATGAGCCTACCACTGGACTGCATTTCCATGACATCAAAAAACTCATGAAATCATTTGATGCACTCATCGCTCAGGGCAATACCGTTTTGTGCATCGAACACAACTTAGACGTGGTGAAATGTGCAGATTGGATCATTGATTTAGGGCCGGAAGCGGGCAATGCCGGCGGGGAGCTGGTGTTTCAAGGAGTGCCAGAAGAAATGGTTCATGCGAAAAACAGTGTTACAGCCCCGTATTTGGCGGAAAAATTGCGATAATTTGTTTTTGTAACTGGGTGGCGAGGGGATTTCGGTGACCGATTTTTTCTAGACATTGGTCTATTGTATTTCATGGAAAACCGTGAAATCGTTACATTTGTATACTTATGAAAAAACTGTTTCTGATCGGTTTGGCTTTGTGGTCAATTGTACCCACAACACAAGCCCAAGCAACACTCATTGAAAAGGTTGAATCCAAGCCAGGGAAATTGATCGTCCCTTACTCTAAGTATCAGTATCCAAACGGACTTACACTCATTGTAAGTGAAGATCACAGCGATCCAGTAGCGCATTTGAATGTGACCTACCACGTAGGTTCTGCCCGTGAAACTCGCGGAAAATCTGGTTTTGCACACTTTTTTGAGCATATGCTTTTCCAAGGATCACAGCACGTTGCCGATGAGGAACATTTCAAAATCATCAAAAATTACGGGGGCGATGTAAATGGAAATACCACCCGCGACAGAACGGTTTATATTGAAACTTTTCCAAGCAATTTCACAGAAACTGCGCTATGGATGGAAGCCGATCGTATGGGCTGTTTCTTGGAGGCCTTTACCAACAAGAAGTTTGAGATTCAACGTAGCACCGTAAAAAACGAAAAAGATCAGCGCTACAACGTTCCTTACGGGTTCTTGATGGAGGTGAAAGACCAGGAATTGTATCCTAAAGAGCACCCCTACAGCTGGTCAACCATCGGTTTTGTTGATGATTTGGATAGGGCTGATAGCAACGATTTGAAGAATTTCTTCTTGCGTTGGTATGGGCCGAATAACGCTTGTATTATTGTTTCAGGAGATGTAAATGCCAATGAGGTGGTTGCATGGGTTGATAAATACTTTGGCAGCATTCAGCGCGGTCCGGAAGTAAAGAAACAAGCCGTTCCTCCAGTTAGATTGAAAGAAAATAAAGTAATTACCTACCCAGATGCCAACGCCTATGTGCCATTGATTTACTCAACGTTTGTGGGCGTTCCGGTTGGCCATGCAGATGAAGCAGCTCTTGATGTATTGGCTTATCTGATGGGTGGCACCAGAAATTCTACCATTTACAAAAAATTGGTAGACGCTGAGTGGGCATTACAAGCTGATGCAAGCAATAACCCATTGAGTATGATTAACCATGAGTTGGCGGGTGAATTTTCATTTACCTTGGTGGGCTATCCCTATTCTGATATTCCTAAATTACAACATTTGATGAAGTCGGCCATCGATTCTTTTGGGATCGTTGGGTTTAGTGACGAGGATTTGGATCGTGCCAAAACAAACATATTGAGCAATTACTCCAGCGGATTGGAAGATGTGAGCACAAAGGCAAATTACTTGAGTGCATTCTGGTATTTGGATGCCAAAAATGCGGATGGCAGCAGTTACAACTTGGAGGATGATGCCAATCGCTACAGAAATTTGACCAAGGCCGATATTCTTCGTGTTTATGAGAAATACATCAGAAACAAGTTTTCTTCCACGG